>NZ_LZZL01000019.1:0-80047 GCF_002006495.1 Clostridium sp. BL-8 | reverse complement strand
TTTTAGCAGCTTCCACAAGTCCATAAACGGATGTTCCTTCTGAATCTGTTCCAGCTATTTCTCTTATCTTAGAAATAGAAAGTTTTAATCCATATTTTCTTGTAATAGTAGCAATGCATGCTGGACCACAGTCTGTTATATCATGTTGTTTAATACAACAATATTTTCTTGTTATAGTCATATTTACTCCTTACATTCAATGAATATATTAATAATTAGTTTCTTAATCTATAATATAATTATTACATTTCAATACTACAAGTTTTGCATAATATAGTTCAAGTTTATTAGATTGAAAATAGTATTAGAAAAAGCTGACTCATATGAGACAGCTTTTCCTGATACTGCTTTAATTATGGTTTTATAGCAGATACTGCATGTCCTTCAGCTATAAGATCAGCTCTTCTGTTATATAAAGCATTAAAATCTGTATCTGCATAAACGGAACCAGTAGTTAAATCTTTAAACGAATACATTGTTCCACCGCATATACTTCTTTGCTCTTCAATTTTTAATTCTCTCATATTTTTCACCTCCCTTTAACTAAATATTCTCATAATTTTGAATATTTTTAAATACTTCTTCCACTAAAGTTACATAATTAGTAATAAATAGAAAATATATTATATATTTTAAATCTTATATCTTTTACACTAAAAAATATGCATTTTATACCAAAAGCATTTACTTTCATCATTGAATCTGGGGCAAAAGAAAGTTATAAATAAAAAATAATATTAATTAAATTGTAGTTTAAAAAAATCGAGCAAAAGTTTCTTTTAGTAAGTATAAAGCAAGTGAGTTAATTAACATCAAATGTTTCATAAAATTTAATTATAAATTGAAAGGAAATGACGTATAAATGTTAAATTATTAAAGATTTGAGTTGAAATTGAATTTATCTATACCTAATAACAAAATTAGTAAATAACATATAATGTAATAAAAAAATAATATTAGCGATCTACTGGGTACATAGATTATACGACAAAAAATTAACATTTGCATGCAATGCTTGAAATAAAATTATAATACAAATAAAGTGCTCAATGAAATAGATGCTGTAGATGTAAGAATATTCTATAGTTATTATTATTATACATATATATTTGATGCAATAAAAAGGAAGTATTTAAAAAAAGTAGTCATAATGACTCCGATTAAGTGAATATATTTTAGGTATAAAGGAGGAGGAGTGTTTATGAGTATGAACTTTAAAGAATTTATAGAAACAGATAGAGAAAAGTATAGCACCCAAAAGTTTGAAGGAAGTTTTCTCGATTATTTAGATATTGTTAAAGAAAATCCAGAAGTAGTTAAACTTGCTCATAAAAGGATTTATGACATGATTATGAGCAAGGGAGTAGAAGAATTAAAAGCCGATGAAAATCCGAAAATTCGAAAAATCTACGGAAATGATTTAATAAGAAAATATGGATTTTTTAAGGATGATTTTTATGGTATTGATAAAGTTATAATGAAATTAGTTAGTTACTTTAAATCTGCAGCAATGAAAGGGGAAGAGTCAAGACAAGTTTTATATCTTGTAGGACCAGTTGGTGCTGGTAAGTCTTCAATAGTTGAAAGTTTAAAGTCTGCATTAGAAGATTGTGAATCAGTGTATTCCTTAAAAGGCTGTCCAATGCATGAGGAACCCCTTCATCTTCTTCCAAAGCATTTGAGACCAAAATTTCAAGAAATGCTTGGAGTACAAATTGAAGGGGATTTATGCCCTATATGCAAATATAAACTTACCCATGAACTCAATGGTGTATATGAAGACTTTCCAGTTGAAAGAACAGAATTTTCGATTAGGTCACGAAAGGGAGTAGGAGTAGTACCACCAGTTGATCCTAATAATCAAGATACTTCAATTTTAACAGGAGCAATTGATATATCTAAAATGGACTTGTATTCAGAGGATGATCCAAGAATATTTTCATTAAATGGTGCTTTTGATGTTGGAAATCGTGGTCTTGTAGAGTTTATCGAGGTATTTAAAAATGATGTAGAATATCTTCATACAATAATTACGGCTACTCAAGAAAAGTCTATACCATCTCCAGGAAAAGGTTCTATGATCTATTTTGATGGAGTTATAGTTGCACATTCAAATGAAGCTGAATGGAATAAGTTTAAGTCAGATCATACAAACGAAGCAATATTGGATAGAATAGTAAAAGTAGAAGTTCCATATTGTTTAGAACTGGATGAAGAGGTTAAGATATATGAAAAGATATTAAAAAAGAGTAACTTTAAGGCACATATAGCACCTCATACTATTAAGGTAGCAGCGATGTTTGGAATACTTTCAAGAATAACACCTTCAGCTAAAGCTGATCCTATGACAAAACTCAAGATTTATAATGGAGAAGAAATTGTTGAAAAGGGAACTACTAAAAAGATTGATATTGGAGAACTTAGGGAAGAAGCTGGACAATATGAAGGCATGAAAGGAATAAGTACAAGATTTATTATAAAGGCTATAGATAATGCCCTTGCAGAATCAGAGTATGATTGTATTAATCCGCTTAGCATAATGGAAAGTATGATTAAGTCAGTTAAAGAGCTTGATATTGCAGCAGATGATAAGAAAAAATATTTGGGCTTTATTCAAGATACTATTAGAAAAGAATATAATAAAATTTTAGAGAGAGAAATTACAAAGGCATTTATACATTCATTTAGAGAGCAAGCTGAGAGTTTATTTAATAACTATATAGATAATGCAGAAGCCTATGTAAATAAAACTAAAATAAAAGATATTTCAACAGGTGAAGAACTTAATCCAGATGAAGAATTTATGAGGAGTATAGAAGAGCAAATAGGTGTATATGCTGCATCAGCTAAGGGATTTAGATCAGATGTCACTTCATATATGTTTTATATAGTTAGAAAAGGTGGGAAATTAGATTATACTTCCTACGAACCTTTAAAAGAGGCAATAGAAAAGAAATTAACACTTTCAGTTAAAGATCTATCTAGAATAATAACTAAATCTAAAGTTAGAGATAAAGAACAAGCAGAAAAATATAATTCTATGGTTGAAGAAATGCAAAATAACGGATATTGCCTTCATTGTTGTGATGTAATCCTAAAATATGCTGCAAATAACTTATGGAGGGATTAGAATAAGTCATGGCGATATTTAGGGATTATACAAATAATCAAATTGATCACGACAGATCCATAGAAGATAGAAGAAGACATAGGCAGCTAGTAGAAAAATCCATAAAGGAAAATTTGGGAGATATATTATCAGAGGAAAGCATTGTTGGAGAAAGTAAAAATAAGAAGTTCAAAATACCCATTAAAGGGATTAAAGAATATCAATTTGTATATGGGAAAAATTCCAGGGGAGTAGCTACTGGAGTTGGAGATGAAAAAAGAGGCGAGAAGATAGGCAGTGGAAACAAGAAACTGGCTAAAGGTAATCAAGGACCAGGAAATGACGAAGGTGATGATGTTTATGAAACAGAAATCACTCTTGAAGAATTAATGGATTATATATCTGAGGATCTAAACCTGCCTAATTTAGATCAAAAAAAATATTCTGAAATAGTAACAGAGACGAGTGGCAAAAAGAGAGGATATCAAACTCATGGAATACGACCAAGACTTGCAAAAAAGAAGACTGTTATGTCAAAGATTGCAAGGAAGCAAGGTAAGAAGAGAGCTTTAAAAGAGTTAGAGAATGAAGAGGAAATAGATAGATTTCCATTTAGAGAGGAAGATTTAAGATATTATAGAGTTAAATTAAAACCTAGAAAAGATAGTAATGCTGTAATGATATTTATTATGGATGCTTCTGGATCAATGGATATAACAAAAAAATATTTGGCTAGATCGTACTTTTTTGTATTAGCTACTTTTCTAAAAAGAAAGTACAACAATATAGCGTTTGAATTTATATATCACACTACTGTTGCAAGGCGAGTCGATGAATATGAATTTTTCCATAAATCAGAATCTGGTGGTACCTATATATCCAGTGGAATAAATGAAGCATTGCAATTAATTGAAGAAAAATATCCACCAGCAGCATGGAATATATACAGCATATATGCAAGTGATGGTGATAATTGGTCAGAGGATAATGAAAAGGCCGTTATAGCAGTTAAAAATATATGTGAAATTAGCAATATGTTTGGTTATGCAGAATTATTACCATCAACATATACGACAACGATGTATCATAAATTTAAAAAGGAAGTAACAAGCGAAAAATTTGTCCCTGTAATTATAAAAGAGAAAAAGGATTTATGGGAAGCACTTAAGATTATGCTTAGGAAGGAGTTAAAGGAGGAGTAGAGAATTGGAATATAGTTTAAGGGATATTGAAGCTTGGAATGAAAAAATAGAAAAGAAAGTTAAAGAATATGGATTGGATTTTTATCCTCAAGAATTTGAGATTATAAATTTTAATGAAATGATAGGATATGAAGCCTATGTTGGAATGCCATCAAGATATCCTCATTGGAGTTTTGGAAAATCTTATGAAAAAAATAAGACTCTTTATTCTTTTAATCTTACTGGCCTTCCTTATGAAATGGTAATTAATTCTGATCCCTGTTTAGCGTATTTGATGAAAGATAATACATTACTGCTACAAATATTAACAATGGCTCATGTATATGGGCATAATGATTTCTTTAAAAATAATAGGTTATTTAAAGAAGGAACCAATGCAAGGTATACTTTAGAAATGTTTAATTTAGATTCGAAAATAATAAGAGAATATATAGATGATCCAAGTATAGGATATTCAGAAGTTGAAAGAATATTAGATGCAGCTCATGCTATAAGATACCAATCTCAAAGAAACATTGGGGTTAAGGAGCTATCTAATGATGAAATTAAAGAGAATATATTAAAAGCGTATGAATGTAAAAAAGAAAACTGCGGCTTTCTTGATTCTTATCAGGAAATAAAGTTACCTGATTTGGAAAAGTTTCCATTAGAACCAGTAGATGATCTAATGGGTTTTATAATAGAATATGGTCAGCTGAAGGAGTGGGAAAAAAATATACTAAGTATAGTCAAAAGAGAAACTGAATATTTTATACCTCAAATTGAAACTAAAATAATGAATGAAGGATGGGCGAGTTATACTCATTATAATATTTTAAAGGAATTAGAATTGCCTCAAGAACTACATCTAGAGTTCTTAAAACGGCATAATGATGTAATAGCACCAGCTGTAGGAGGATTAAATCCATATTATATTGGATTTAAGATATATGAAGATATAGAAAAGAGATATGGAAAAGAAAAAATATTTGAGGTCAGAGAAATAGAGAGAGATTCTTCTTTTTTAAGACGCTATCTAACTCGAGAATTATGTGAGGAATTAAATTTATTTCAATATAATGAAAGAACTTTTGATATTGTTATAGAAGAAATATCTGATAAAACTGGCTGGAAGACAATAAGAGATACATTAAGTTATACAGCAGGAATGGGAAATATACCTTATATTAGAGTCATAGATTTAAATAAGAAAAATTATACTTTGACATTAGAAAATGTATTTGATGGCAGGCCATTAGATCTTTCATATGCTAAAGAAACTTTAAAGTATATACAAGAACTATGGGGACATGATGTTAAATTAATGACTAAATCAAGTGACAAGCAGGATGTAGTTTTAATTTGTAATCAAGAAAAGAAGGTAATTATATCATAATATAATAAATGATGCACAATTCACAATGTTGGGTTGTGCATTGTCACGCTTTAAAGCTAAGGCGTATTTTCCTAATCATAATTAGAGTATTAGATAAAGAAGTAACAAAAAGTTTAGGGATGAATATCATATTTATGTAGTAAAATAATATTTTTGGAGATAATATTAATGAGCCTAAAAGGTAGTGAAACTGAAAAAAATTTGTTTAAAACATTTGCAGGGGAGTCAAGAGCGAGAAATAAATATTCTTTTTATGCAGAAAAAGCTAGGTCTGAAGGCTTTATGTATGTTGCAGATGTGTTTGAGGAAACAGCAGGAAATGAGCATGCTCATGCTAGAGAAGTATTTAAAAGATACTTAGATATGATTGATAATACAAAAAATAATTTAACAGAAGCAGCACTTGCTGAGTCAGAAGAAAATAAAGTCATATATAAAGAATTCGAGGAAACAGCACGCTGTGAAGGGTTTGATGAAATTGCTAATTTCTATAAGGAGCTTCAAGAAGTAGAAGGGCATCACAAAGAAAGATTTTTAGAATTAGCTAAAAGAGTCAAAGATGGCAAAATGTTTAAAGCAGATAAGCAAACCGAATGGTTATGTCTAAATTGCGGATATATCTATGAAGGAAAAGAAGCACCAGCGAAATGCCCATTATGTAAATATCCTAAAGCATACTTTAAAGAATTAGAAAATGAAGATTGCTATTAATTGGGGGTAAATATATGATTTATGAATATCCAAAGGAGTTTGTGGTTCCTGTAGTTTATGCTGATGATTTAAGAGATAAACCAATCTATAGAGATTGGGAAGTTGAGTATATCCAATTAGGTGGATTAGGGTCGGAGCTGGAATTACATCAAGATGAAGGATTTATATTAAACGATTATGAAAATAATACTTATGAAAATAATGAAAAGAAATTTTATGAATTTAACATGGACTTGTTACAAGAGCCATATAAAGAAAATATGCTCAGTCATAGCATAGGAGAAGATAATCCAGATGGAAATCATGTGAAAGAAATACTTAAAGATATAGATAATGAATATGCTAAAAGCGAGACTTCAAGAAAATAATTTATAGTCGATAATTAAAAAATATGAAATATTAACTTATAAAAATAGTAATTTAGTAGAAATTTATAGAGGACCAGTTATGAAATTTGAGGATTTAGCAAAGAAACATTATCAAGATATTGATAACTTAAGTGCATTATTAAAAAATTATGTAGATGTTTATAGGTTATTAATTGCAGGGGCAGCAGAGCTATATAGTGTAAATCTAGCAAGTAAGGGTGAAGTTAAAAGTGCATTAGAAAGAGCTGAACAGGTTGGTGAATTAATAGATAAACTAGTAGGTACGTTAAGTAAGTGTGAAGGCTCATATTTAAAGTATTGTAAGCTTCAAAATGATTATATCATGACAAGCACAGAGAAAGATAAGATATTTACTGAAATAGATAATGAACTAAAATTCCAAAATTCTGAAAGAGAAGATTAGAAAATGAAAATGAAGTTAAAAAACTCTGTCTTAGATTGAGAGACAGAGTTTTTTTATAAGAAAAAATTACTTCGTTCATTACAATCTTCAATTCAACTAAAATTTCTTTAATTTAATCTTACTTACCATTAAATATGAACCAAGAGTCATTAAAAGAACAACAAGATAAGGTGAAGGCATCATATTTAAGTTAATCATAATTAATGAAAAAAGAGCCATGAAACACCCAACTATTGTTATAGGTACGCCAGTAAAGGCACCATCAAAATTAGTAGTGTTAAATCTAGCTAATCTATATGCACCACAGATTGGAAATAATAATAAAATTACAAATCCCACTAATCCTCTTGGGTGTAAAGTATAAAGATTAAAATATATAAATACTAGTATAGATGGCGCTACTCCGAAAGAAACCAAATCAGCCAAAGAGTCTAACTCTTTACCTAATTCACTAGAAACATTTAAAAAACGAGCTATCCTTCCATCATATCTATCTACCAATCCTGCTAATAGTATGAATGCACCTGCTATCGCATATTTTTCACTCATTACTGATAATATAGATATAATTCCGCAAGATAAATTAATAAAGGTAAATACATTAGGAATACAACTTTTCCTCATAAAATCACTCCTAAAATTATAAAAAATACTTACAAAGAATTATTATAGCATATAAATCAAAATAATATAAGGCATAAATGAATTTTTAGTTTTATTAATGGTTATAGTATGTACATGAAATATGGAAAATGATATAATAAAAGTTATGGCATGGTGAATGCGAAAAGTAATTAGTTAAAAATTTAATGGACAAATAAGTTTTAGAAATCTAGTTTTAGATAAGATTATTTTATTTATATAGAAAACTTTTTATAAATTGATTTTATATGACGCTGGAATTATAAAGAAAAAGATTTATTGGAGGCAGGTTAATTTATGAAAAAGGTAAGATTCATATACAACCCATACTCAGGAGAAAGTAGTATAAGAAATGAATTAGATACTGTAATAAATTTGCATCAGGAAGCTGGTTTAACAATTGTTCCGTATAGAATTCAAAAAGGAAGAGATTTATCTGAAGCACTAGATATAGTAGATCATACATATAGCTATATTTTAGTGGCTGGTGGAGATGGAACTGTAGATTCTGTTGTAAATGCTATGAAGAATAAAGATATAAATGTACCTATAGGAATATTACCAGTTGGAACTGCAAATGATTTTGGAAAGTTTATAAATATGCCAAATGATGTTAAAGAGGCATGCAGGCAGATATTGGATTCAAAGCCAGTGGCTGTTGATGTTGGTAAGATAAATGATAAGTATTTTATTAATGTAGCGAGTTCAGGACTTTTTACTGATATATCTCAAAAAATAGATACTAACTTGAAAAATACAATGGGAAAAGTAGCGTATTACTTAAAGGGAATTGAGGAAATCCCTAATTTTAGAAAGTTAAAAGTAAAAATATCTTCTAAAGAATGCAGTTATGATGGAGAAATGTATTTACTCTTGGTCTTTAATGGTAAGAGTGCTGGAAATCTTAACTTAGCGACAGAGGCAGAAATTACAGATGGTAAGTTAGATGTAATAGTATTTAAAGCTGTACAATTAATAGAGATTTTACCATTACTAATAAAACTCTTGAGAGGAGAACATTTAGATTCAGATAAAGTTGTATATTTTAGGACTGATGATGTATATATCGAATCTTCAGAAGATATTGTTACAGACATAGATGGAGAAAGAGGACCAGATTTCCCATTAAGAATTCAATGTATTAAAGGTGGAATTAAACTTTTAGGTATAAAATAATATATTCAATAATAAATATAAGTAACAGGAATATGGATTGGAGCGTAGTTTGTGAACTTTGCATATTATTTATTTTTGTTACTTATAATTTTTTTATCTATTTCTACAATAAGAAAAAATTTAGAAGTTTCACCAAAGAAAATAAAGATATATTTAACCTTGGTAATTACATTATTTTTATTAAGACATATAGCGTTATTCCTTTTATGCATACTTAAAAATAGTACTATAATATACTACTTAAAACCAATAATATTTTTAGACCATTTATCAATTCCTCTTATAGTTTTAGCCATAACTTACGTTTATTTAAGAGCAGAAAAATTGGGCTTTGGTGGTAGTTATATTATTGCAGCAATTGCAACTGCTATCTATGGTTTTATAATACACATTTCTAAAGTGGCAGTTCAAGTAAGTTATTCGTATGGATTCATATTAGAGATAGATAAAAGTATAATTCTATTTTTATTTTCACTAATTTTGCTTGGGATACTTCTAGTTTTGAATGTGATATTATTAGATAAACCTTTTGTAAATAGAAAAGGAATATGTTTTATAATCATAGCAATTTCAATAGTAATGTTAGAAAATATCATTATTTTAGGTGGAATTAAACTTTTCCCATATTCAGTCGTAGGAGATATGGTATTTTTAGTCATCTTAAATTTTGTTCTAAATGGCTTTAAAGTTTCTTTAAAAAAATGATGAGTGCGAAAAACATTAATATTATCTTTTATTACTGGATTAAAAAAACAGATGGCATTATAAGAGTGGAAGTTAATCTAAAATCTTATAATGCCATTTGTTGTAATGTGTTATGGAATTACTGATTAATAAGTTAAAGAATATTTATTAATCAGTAATTTTATTAATGAACTCTTTTTTTTACATTATCACTTTTGCGAGAGGAATTCTTTGCATTTTTGTGAGCTGCATTAGAGGTACTTTTTAGTTTGGAAATATCTTTTTGATTTTTATCATTAAGAGATTTTTTATTAGAAGTTCCATTACTAGTTCTATTTGTATTACTAGATGATTTGCCGGTATTCTTATTTTTACCTTGATATCCAAGCTTTCCAGGCTCAAAACCAATTAAACAATTTTTACCGTTTCCAATTAAATCCTCTCTGTGAGCCTTAATTAAAGCTTTTTTTACTTTTTGATAGTTCTTTGGTACAGCAAATTGTATTAGTGCTCTCTGCATTTCTTTTTCTTCTGGAGTTTTAGGAATATAAACTTCCTCACCAGTTATAGGATTAAAACCGGTATAATACATTGTAGTTGATAAGCTGCCTGGTGTTGGATAAAAATCTTGCACTTGCTCTGGGGTATATCCCATTTCTTTAATATATAAGGCAAGATCTATAGCAGCACTTAAATCAGAACCTGGATGGGAAGACATTAAATAAGGAACTAAAAATTGTTTTTTATCTAGTTTCTTGTTTATTTGAAAATATTTATTAACAAACTTATCATAAACTTCTCGTGTTGGTTTTCCCATTTGATTTAAAACTTTAGGAACAACATGTTCAGGAGCAACTTTTAATTGACCACTGATGTGATGTTCACATAATTCATTAAAGAATGCATCATTTTTATCATGAATTAGGTAATCATATCTAATTCCGGAACGGATGAATACTTTTTTGATGCCAGGAAGTTTTCTTACTTTCTTTAGTAAAGAAAGATATTCAGTATGATCTATTATTAAATTTTTACAAGGCGCTGGAAACATGCATTGTTTATTTTTGCAGGTACCATGCTCTATTTGTTTTTTACATGCTCTATGCCTAAAGTTTGCTGTAGGACCGCCTATATCGTGAATATATCCTTTAAAATCAGGTAAAGTCGTTAAGAGTTTTGCTTCATCAATTATTGACTCCTGTCCTCTATTTTGAATAACTCGTCCTTGATGGAAAGTTAATGCACAAAATGAACACGAACCAAAACAACCTCTATGGCTTGTTATAGAAAATTTCACTTCTTGTATTGCAGGGATTCCACCTTTTTCTTCATATACTGGATGATATGTCCTTGTATATGGTAAGTCATAAATTAAATCCATTTCTTCTTGAGTTAAGTTTTCTTGAGGTGGATTTTGAACTAAGTATCTATCACCGTGTTTCTGAATTAAAGTTCTTCCGTTTATTGAGTCTTGCTCATAATACTCTGATTTATAAGCTTCTCCATAAGCTTTTTTATCAGTTGATACATCTTCAAAAGATTGAACTATAACAGCATTTTTAATATTTGATATATCTTTAGTAAGATAGCAGGTTCCACGCACAGTTGTGATATTTTTGATATCTGCACCATATCTTAATAAATCTGCTATTTGAATTACGGTTTTTTCACCCATACCATACATTAATAAATCAGCTTTTGAATCTACAAGAATGCTGCGTCGTACCTTATTATCCCAATAATCATAATGAGCAAAACGTCTAAGACTTGCCTCTATTCCACCAATTGCGATAGCAGCATCTTTATAGGCTTCCTGTATTCTATTACAATAAACTATAAGTGCTCTATCTGGTCTATGTCCAGCTTCACCGCCTGGAGAATATAGATCTTCATGTCTTGTTCTCTTAGCAGCAGTATAGTGATTAACCATGGAATCTATATTACCTGAATTAACTAAGAAACCGTACTTAGGTTTACCAAGTTTCTTAAAGTCTTCACAGTCATGCCAATTTGGCTGTGCAATAATACCTACAGTAAAGCCCTGAGCTTCAAGGGTTCTACCTATAATTGCAGTACCAAAGGAAGGGTGATCAACATAAGCATCACCAGAAACAATAATAAAATCTAGCTGTTCAATTTTTCTTTTTTCTAAGTCCTCTTTACTAATAGGCAAAAATTCCTTGCAAAGTTTCATATATTATTAACTCCAATTCTTTAAATTATTCAAAAATTATTATTTTATTACTAAAGTATATTAACATAACGCTAATTAGTTTACAAATATAGATGGTATGATAAGAAATAGTTAATTATTTTAATGTTAGAAATAGATGAAAATAATAAAAATATAAAAAATACATTTTACAAAAAAATAACATAGATATATACCATTTTAATGACAAAAACTTGTTGCCTTTTCACTGCTATGTAATATAATAAGTAAGGATACAACTATATTTTATATAGAAAAGATAAAATTTATTACTTTTTTAAGGGATGTGAAAAAGATGGAGGATGGACCTCAGAATATAAACTGCGATACGACAAAAACTAAATATGTTCAGAAGGAAAATCTTTTATCTATGTGTGATTTCTTTATATTAGTTATGAATAATTAATGTAAATTCCTCATAAAGATTTTTCTTCTAAGTGAGATAGGAGGAAATAGTTATGCTGGAATTACCTATTTTTCTATATACAAGTATTCTAGGCAAGAATGTTTATGATGAATTTGGTGATGTTTTAGGCACATTAAAAGATGTTTATGTAACAACCGAAGAAGGATATCCTAGAGTAATTGGTTATAAACTAAAGAAAAGTGGAATTACATTTCATTATGAATTTAGATATATAGAGTTTGCCAATAAAGATGGTAAATTTAAAATTAAAACCAGGGGAAGCAAGGAAATACTTCCAATGAGGTATAGTTATCTTCTATCAGAAAATTTATTGGATAAAAAGATAGTAGATATCAATGGAAAACAAGTAGTTAGAGTAAACGACTTAAGAATTGCAAAAATTGCAGGTGAATATAGAGTCATTGGAGTTGAAACAGGAACATTAGCTAGATATAGAAGACTTAAAATCGCAGGAGTTATGAAATTTTTCTATAAGCTAATGAGAAAAAAATTAGAAGATAAAGTATTACGATGGGATGATGTTGAATCTTTAGAAATGGTAGATAATAATCTGAAATTAGCTGTACCATATAAAAAGTTGTCAACTTTACATCCAGCAGATCTTGCAGATATATTAGAGAACTTGGATACAAACTCAAGAAAACAAGTATTAGAGTCTTTAGATGAGGATTTAGCAGCGGATACGCTAGAAGAAATAGATTCAGAATATAAAGGGACTATTATTAAGGAATTGTCTGATAGTAAGACAGTTGAAGTATTGGAAAATATGCCTAATGATGAAATTGCTGATTTATTAGATGATTTGGATGAGGAAGAAAGAGAAAAAATATTAGTTAACTTAGAGAAAGAAGATGCAGATGAAGTTAAAGAACTTTTACAATATGAAGATGAGACAGTTGGAAGTATTATGAGTAAAGAGTTCATATCTGTAAATTTAAATATAACAGTCGGAGATACTATTGAAATATTAAAAGAAATGAAGCCAGATGAAGATGTTATTTATTATATTTATATAACTGATGAAAATGAGCATATACAAGGTGTAATTCCTCTAAGAGATTTAATCATAAATGATACTGATGCAAAGCTAAGAGAAATAATGGACGAAACAGTATCTAGAGTAAGACACGATGATGAAATAGGCAAAGTTATAGAGATAGCAGCAAAGTACGATTTAAATTCTGTTCCAGTAGTAGATGAAGAAGAGAAACTAGTAGGGATAGTAATCATACATGATTTAATAGATGAATTTTTATATCCACTTTGGAAAAAGAAATATTAACAAAATCAACACTTTTTATTTTAGCAATTTAATAAAAAGTGTTGACCTTTTTTTGCGTATAGAATATAATAATGATATAAACCCTATCAAAACAGTAAGAATTAAAAACTTAGAAAAAGGAAAGTAACATAAATGAAGTTTACAGAGAGAAGAGGAAGCTGAGAACTTTTCATCAAGATCTTATGTGAAGTGCCCTTTGGAGTTGAAGTCTGAATATATGTATAAAAATGATATAATTATTATAATAGCATACTTTATGAAATTGTATATGGGTATGTTTGAATGTGTGTCATTTTTACATCTTTTAGTAAGGTTCTCCGGGTTCACCCGTTATAGTGATATGGCATTTTATAGTGCCTTAAGTTGAGAGGGATTAATAAATCCAATTAGAGTGGAACCGCGAATTTACTTCGTCTCTATAGTATTATATAGAGGATGAAGTTTTTTTATTATATAAAGAACAATTGAAGAAATATTAATACTAAAAGTATTAATAGGAGATATTAAAAATTAAGCAGAAGTTTGAGGAGGAAAATAGTAATATGATTTATAATCGAGGATTAGAGTTAATAGGAAATACACCGATTTTAAAGGTAAATAACTTGATTAAGGATGAAAATATTGCAGACATATATGTTAAACTTGAAAAATTTAATCCAGGTGGAAGTGTTAAAGATAGAGCAGCTCTTGGAATGATTGAGAAAGCGGAGAGAGAAGGAATATTAAAGCCGGGATCAACAATAGTAGAGCCAACAAGTGGAAATACAGGAATAGCGTTAGCACTTATTGGTAAGTTAAAAGGTTATAAGGTTACCATAGTAATGCCAGAAACAATGAGTAAAGAAAGAAGAGATTTAATTAAGGCATATGGTGCAAATCTTATATTAACCGAAGGTGCTAAGGGGATGAAAGGTGCTATAGAAAAAGCATTAGAAATAGGAGGTGGAGATGGATTTTTTATCCCACAGCAATTTGAAAATATAGCAAATCCAGAAAAGCACTATGAAACAACAGCAGAAGAAATATATAAAGATATCCCAGACTTAGATGCTTTTGTAGCAGGAGTAGGAAGCGGTGGAACTATAATAGGTGTATCTAAGAATTTAAAGAAGAAGATTTCAAAGGTTAAAGCAATTGCAGTTGAACCAGCTAGTTCACCAGTTTTAAGTGGAGGAAACCCAGGTGGACATAAAATTCAGGGAATAGGTGCAGGATTTGTTCCAAGTATCTATGAAAAAGAGTATGTAGATGAAGTATTATCAGTAAAAGACGAAGATGCATTTAAAACAGCAAAAGCATTTGTTGAAGAAGAGGGTATATTAGTTGGAATTTCTTCAGGGGCAGCAATATATGCAGCTATAGAAGTTGCTAAAAAACTTGGAAAAGGCAAAAAAGTATTAGCTATTGCTCCTGATGGTGGAGAAAAGTATATATCAATGGGCTTATTTGATTAGCAGTTAAAAAATTATAATATGCACTTATAGAGAGGCTATAATATGATTTTATGAAAATTTTTGTAATTTCATATTATTGCTTTAATTGATAATATTCTACTGAAAACTATAGAAAGGGAGAAGGAATAAGCTGTGTTTAAAAGATTAAATTATGATTTAGAAAGAGTTTTAAATGAAGATCCAGCAGCTAAAAGTAAAATAGAAGTATTAGTATTATATCCATGTATCCATGCATTAATATCTTATAGAATAGCACATTTTCTTTATATGAAAAAAAGATTTTTCATGGCTAGGTTAATTTCACAATTATCTAGATTTTTCACTGGTATAGAAATTCATCCAGGAGCTAAAATAGGAAAAGGATTATTTATAGATCATGGAATGGGTGTAGTAATTGGTGAAACTACTGAGATCGGAGATAATGTAACTCTTTATCATGGAGTAACTCTAGGCGGAACAGGTAAAGATAAAGGAAAAAGGCATCCAACCATTGAAGATGATGTATTAATAGGAACAGGAGCTAAGGTACTTGGACCTATTATTGTAGGAAAGGGAGCTAAAATAGGAGCTAATGCGGTTGTAGTAAAAAATGTTCCAGCAAAGGCAACTGCAGTTGGAAGTCCGGCAAAAAACATTGTGAGAGCTCCGGCAACTGCAACTATAATAGAAATAAGTGATATAAAAGGACGTAAAAAGAAAATATTTAATGAAATGGTCATATAAGACGAGAGTATTCAAGGTATAAGGAAGTATTACTAATATTAAATGATAGATATTCAGTGGAGAAAAAAGAGATTTACAAAGAAATAAGAATTAAAGCCTTTAATTATAAAAAAGTTAGGGATCTTTAAGTAATAGCTTAAAGATCCTTAATATTTTTATGAAAGAAATTATAGATAAACAAATCAAAAACTTGATTTATTACTTATAATTTCTAGATTATACTTACTCATAGTTATAACTTATAACTTTTAACTAATAATTGATTAATGGTTTTATCTGTTGCAAGTTATAAGTTTGGTTTATATGTTGGATATCTATAACAACCTAAGGATTTGCATACATATATGAAAGAATATATAATGTATAAGGAGATTAGACCAAGTATTAATTTTACGTATTGGTTAAATATGTAAAATGATATATAATATATAGAAAAGTATGTATATAAGAAAGGTTGGGGAAAAATGTTATCACCAATTACGATAAAGATTATAAGAATGTTACCAGAAAGGTTGATTATAAAAATAGCAAGGAAAATAGTTAACAACTATATAAGACAAAATGCTAATATAACAATTAATGGGCTAGAGAATATAGATAAAGTTAAAGGACCTAAAATATTCGTATGCAATCATTTAAGTAATTCAGATGGATTGGTTTTATCGAAAGTATTAAAAGAAAACGGTGATCCATATTTTGTAATGGGGAAAAAATTATCCAATAATCAAATAACTCAATTAGGAACTAAAATAGTAAAGAATATTCCGATTATGCCTAATACAGCTGATAAAGAAGCTATTACTAAAGTAGTTAAGACCTTAAAAGGTGGAAGTAATGTTTTGATATTTCCAGAGGGGACTAGAAGTAGAACCGGTGCTATGATTGAGGGAAAGAAAGGTGTCTTGATGTTTGCAAGAATGTCAAAGGCGGAAATAATTCCAATTGGTATGTCCGGAACGGATATATTATTGCCTATAAGTGAGCAAGGGGATATGGGATCAGAGAAATGGCAGCATGCGGATGTTACAATAAATATAGGAGAAAAAATTACATTTCCAAATAAAGAAAAAGATGAAGATAAGCATGAATATGATGAAAGATGTATGGACATTCTAATGAGAAGTATAGCAAATCTTTTACCTGAGAGATATAGAGGAATTTATAGATAAGGAGATTAGAAGCATTGAAAGCAAGGACAAAAAAAATTGTAGATATTCTGAAGGAAACATATCCAGATGCAAAATGTGAATTAAATTATGAGACACCACTTCAATTACTTATAGCTACAATATTGTCTGCTCAAACAACAGATAAAAAAGTAAATGAAGTGACCAAGGATTTATTTAGAGATTATCCAGATTTAGATGCATTCCTAACTTTAACAAATGAAGAGCTGGAAAGAAGGATAAAGCAAATAGGACTATACAGAAATAAATCTAAAAACTTAATTCTTATGTTCAATCAGCTTAAGGAAAAGTTTAATGGAGAGGTTCCAAGAACTATGGAAGAAATAACTTCCCTAGCAGGAGCAGGCAGAAAGACTGCTAACGTTGTTTTATCGAATGCTTTTAATGTACCATCTATAGCTGTGGATACCCATGTGTTTAGGGTATCTAATAGATTAGATCTTGCATGTTCAGAAAATGTTTTAGAAGTTGAAAAGCAATTGCAAAGTGAATTACCCAAAAAGGAATGGACATTAATGCATCATTTATTAATTTTTCATGGAAGAAGATGCTGCATTGCAAGAAATCCTAAATGCGGAGAATGTCCTTTAAATCATTTATGTAACTATAAAGGCAAAGAAAAGAGAAATGAACCACGGTCAAAGTAATTTGCAGACTTAGTGGTTCTTTTAATGTTGTAGTAAATTTATTAAAATATACATAGTAGAAGAATTAAAACTAATTATGAAGTTAAATCAATAAATATTTGGAGGAAAATATGAAAATTGGAGTTATAATGGGTGGTATATCATCAGAAAGAGAAATATCCTTAAAAAGTGGAAATTCTATAATTGAAAATATAGATAAGAAAAAATATGAAGTGATCCCAATTGTGATAGATAAAAAAGAAGATATAGTTAGTAAGACTAAAGGAATAGATTTTGCGCTTCTAGCATTGCATGGTCAATTTGGCGAAGATGGAACTGTTCAAGCAGTACTTCAAACATTAGGAATACCGTACTCTGGCTGTGGACCTTTAAGCAGTGCTATGTGTATGGATAAGGATGTAAGCAAGTCCATTTTAATGGCTGCTGGAATTAGAACTGCACCTTGGATAAATTTAAGAAAAAATGATGCCATAGATTTTAATGAAATAAGAGAATTAGGATATCCTGTAGTAGTTAAGCCAACTCATGGAGGCTCAAGTGTAGCAACTTTTATCGTAAAGGAAGAAAAAGAAATTAAAGACTGTGTTGAAGAGGCCTTTAAGTGGGACAGTGAAGTTATGATAGAAAAGTTTATAAAAGGAGATGAAATAACTTGTCCTGTATATGGAGATAAGATGCTGCCAGTAATTGCAATAAAGCCAAACGCGGAATTCTTTGATTTTACATCAAAGTATCAAGATGGTGGAGCAGAAGAAGTAGTAGTAGAGTTAGAAGAAGAGCTGCATAAAGAAGTAGAAAAAATGGCATTAGCAACTTATAAGGCATTAAAATGTGAAGTATATGCTAGAGTTGATATGATAGTTACTGAGCAAGGAATACCGTATATTCTAGAAGTAAATACACTTCCAGGTATGACTAAGAATAGTTTGATTCCTAAAAGCGCAGCAGCAATAGATATTGATTTTTCGAAATTAATAGATATGATAATAGAAGATTCTATGAAGATAAGCAGATAAACAAATTTTTGTCTAGAATTATGTAATAACTAACCGAAAGGACAGGTACTCTGTTATTTCGGTTACTTAAGATTCAGGTATATAAAAATTACTAATATAAAATATATAGAAAATCACCAAATTACAATGGTAAATAAGTAATTTGGTGATTTGTTTTTTATTGGTATCTATATAAATTAAGTTGAACGTTATTAAATCGTCACCTTTTATTTGTTTATATTATTATTTTTCTTCTTACAATCTTTGCAGACACCTTTCATAATCAAATCATGATTTGTTAAAGTGAAACCTGTTTCATTCTCAACCATTTCCTCTATTTGAAGCATAGGACATGGAATTTCAACTTCTTTATGACAAATATCACATTCCAAATAGTGTCTATGGGTCTTTCCTTTGAGTTTATATGAAAATACTCCATCATTAAGGGTTATTTTTTCGATAATTTCTTTTTCTTCAAATAATTCTAATGTTCTATAAACTGTACTTAAATTAATATTTATATTGTTATTTCTATAAATTTGATATATTTTTTCAGCAGATAAACTCTTTTCAGAACTTTTCAATATGTTCAGGATTTCTATCCTTCCTTTAGTGAGCTTAATTCCTTTTTCTTTTAGAATTTCTTTTGATTCCATTTTTATATCCCCTAACAGCTAAATATTAATTATATTATATCACATATAAAATAGGTATATAAAAAAATGTCAACTTAAATGTGGAAAATTTTTAGGCACTTGTATCTTAGAAAATTATCATTTTAAATCCGAAAAATATAAGCACTATACCGGCAAAGAAATTTGCATATTTTGTTACAAATTTTATCTTTTTTACGTATCTGCAGATAAAAAAACCTAAGGTGCAAATGCACAATGTAATTAATCCAATTAAAATTGAATTAATAAAAAGTAATAAGTTTCCTGTGATTAAACGGAAAGCAGTAAATCCAATTACCAAGGCATCTATACTAACGGATATTCCAAGTAAAATGCATGTACTGTTTTTTATTAAAATTTCATTTTCCTTCTCTTTAAAACCATCAATTAGGATTAGAATCCCGATAACTCCTATGATTATTCCACCTGCAATTGATGGAATATTAGTAATATAAGTATCAAACAAATATCCTAATGTTCCTCCTAGATATGTAAATAAAAATTGAAAAAATGCAAAAGATAATAAAAACTTTAGTTTATGCTTTCTGTTAACTATCGGATTTATCCCAATGCTTAAGGTTATACCAAAAGCATCCATAGCCAATGCAATGCCTATTATTATTACACCATATAAATTCATTTTATCTTCCCCTTAAAATACTATTTACTCTATAATAATTAAAATCATTTTAATATATGCGAAAAAAATAAAAAAAGTCTTTATTTAATCTCTTTTTTATTGTATATTAATAAATAGTGTATTACTATAAAACAAATAGTATATCATATTTGCTGATTTTAGCATCACAAATAAGGAGGAAATTTCATGTCAAATTGTATAATAGCCCAATCAGGAGGACCAACAGCAGTAATAAATTCAAGTGTAGCAGGGCTGTTGAATGCTAATAAAAAATTTGGGAATTTTGAAAAAGTATATGGTGGCTTAAATGGTATTGAGGGTATATTAAATAAAAATATAATTGATTTGTCGTCAGTATCTGATGAAGAAATAAATAATTTTAGATTTACACCATCTTCTGGACTAGGATCTTGTAGATATAAATTAAAAGACTTAGAGTCATGCAGTTCAGAATATGAGAAATTAATAGAGATTCTTAAAGAATATAATATAACAGCATTTTTTTATGTTGGTGGAAATGATTCTATGGATACTATTGCTAAACTTTCAAAGTATTCAAAATTAAATAACCTTGGAATAACATTCATTGGTATTCCTAAAACAATTGATAATGATTTAATGTTTATTGATCATACTCCTGGTTTTGGTAGTGCAGCAAAATTTATTGGAACTACTGCGATGGAAACATATTTAGATGCATCTGTATATATTAATAATGGAATATTCATTTTAGAAACTATGGGAAGAGACACAGGATGGCTTGCAGCATCAGCTTGCATTGCAAAAGTAGATGGAAAACCAGTAGCAGATTTTATTTATCTGCCTGAAGCTGCTTTTGATAAGATTAAGTTTATATCAGATGTTAGAAAAAGATTTGATGAGCAAAATAAAGTTTACATAATAGTATCAGAAGGAATAAGAGATGAAAGTGGTAAATTCGTTTCTGAATTTGAATGTGTATCTCAGGATAATTTTGGACATGCTCAATTAGGTGGTGTTTCAGAATATTTAAGAAAGCTAATCCTTGATGCTGGCATCACAACAAGAGTAAAGGCGCTTGAACTAGGAATTCTTCAACGTTGTGCTATGCACTGTGCTTCTGATACTGACTTAACAGAAGCATATAATGTTGGAGAAATGGCACTTAAGTACGCAGCTCAGGGTGAAAGTGGAAAAATGGTCACTATTACTAGAGAAAGTAATAAGCCTTACAAGGTTACATATTCATTAGTTGATGCTGATAAAATTGCAAATAACGTAAAGTATTTTCCAGTAGAATGGATTAATAAAGAAGGTAATTTTGTAACAGAAGAAGCAAATACATATTTTGAACCTCTTATAAAGGATCTTCCTAGTTTGAATTATGAAGGTAATCTTCCAAAATATAAGGTGTTTAACCAATAAAAAAGCTACAATAGAATAATTACAAATGACAAGAGACAAGTTAAGGATGAAGCTCAAGCTATGAGCTTTTCTTTCTTAACTTGTCATTTGTCATTTTTAACATAATGATATTTAGTGCTTTCTATTTGAGTTTCCCGAGGCTGATATCTTCTAATACATTTAAGAATACATCTACTTCTTCAATAGAATTATAGAGTGCGAAGCTTACTCTTATCATCCCAAGCATTTTTTTATTAGGATTCTCAATAAATTCTTTAGCTTCAGCTTCACTTACATTCATAAGTCTTCTACAGTAAGGATGGGCGCAGAACCATCCATGGCGCACAGAAATACCTTTTTGTTTAGCTAATATATCTGCAACATCATGATGATACATGTTTTCTAAATTGAAGGTTATAATTCCAAGCCTGTCGCTTATATTTATGGTGTCTCCGTACGTTGTTACTTTGGGTATTGTATTTAAACCTTGTATAGTATGCGTTAAGAGAAGGTGCTCATGTTTTTCGATATAATCAAATCCAATAGTATTTATAGTCTTCAGCGAATTGATTAAGCCCATTACTCCCAAAAAGTTTGGTGTTCCAGCCTCATTTTTTTCAGGTGGAAGAAGAAATTTAACATCATTATCAAGTACTAATTCAACTGTTCCCCCGCCTGAATAATCCGGATCAACATCTATAAAATCTTCTTTCAATCCTATTATTACCCCTACTCCAAATGGAGCATAAATTTTGTGAGCTGAAAACACTAAAAAGTCAATTTGTTCATCATCACCATCATTAATATTAACTCTTGTGTGAGGTATAAGTTGCGCGCCATCCACAATTAGTTTAGCACCATATTTATGAACTAATTTTGCTATAAAATGAATATTGTTAACATAACCTGTTACATTGGAAGCTCCAGTAAGAGAGACGTATTTAACTCTACCGTTATTTGCCCTAAGTTTATCTTCTAATTCCTCAATTTTAAGCCTGCCATATTGATCAACTTCAATATAATCTACTTTACCTCGTTTTCTCCAAGGCAAATCATTTGAATGGTGTTCCATTCTTGAAGTTAAAATTATTTCATCTGGATCTTTTATTAAGGTTTTTGCTAATTTATTTATCCCTTCAGTTGTATTACTAACATAAATAACTACATATTTATCTTTATTCTTTATATTGAAAAAATTCATTAAGAAGTCTTTGGAGTCTTTGTATAAATCAGTAGTAATTTCTGCTTTCTGGCCTGTTCCTCGACCTATGGAAGCATAGGTATTACTTAAATTTTCTATATATTCAATACTTGACTTAATAGGTGGAGTTGTAGCTGCATTATCAAAATTTATTCCTCTTATATAATGTCCATTTGCAGCACAAACTTTTTCATTTAATCCAATAAATAAGTCTTTGAGTTTTTTTGTATCCTTTACCTTCATATGCATCTCCTCCAATATATAGTATTCCTATGACATATTTATTGTTCACTTAATAGAAAAGTAAAATTCATATCTTTTCTATGAAATTTAGTACTATATATATATTTATGATGCATATTATTAATAGTAATCATATTAATAGGAGGTAATATTAATGAAACCTGATGAGAAATATATGGCAGAGTCTCGAGCAAATTTGGATGATAATGATATTAAATTTGTTCCACCAGAATTTATGGATAGAAATCTGTATGATAAAGTTTCTTTGAATTTTGATGATGATAGTAATTTGGATTTATTTCCTTCTGAAACAGGACTTCCAGAATTATGCTATCATTCTGATGATTCCAGTGATTATTCTATGAATAGATATATTAACGTAGCTAACAATACAATACCTACTACATTTGATATTTTAAGAAATCTTGATCTTGATTTAGATGAAACAGAAGATTTAGAAAGGTCTAGTTCTAATAGTGATATAAGCAAAATATATTCAAAAATTGAGAAAAAACATCCAGGGATATTTGCTACTCTTTATTCATATCGAATTCCACGTCCAATAGTAAGAGTGATTATTAAAAGATTGATAAAATCAACATTAATGTATTCTAATAAAGATGATAAATGTTAAGGAACATAAAAATAAATAACAAGTCCAAAGATGACATGAATAGTTTTCAGAAGGCAAGGAGGTAAAATGCCATTATAGTGAGCCTATTATGGCTTTTTACCATAAGTTATTAAACTTCTATCATTGCTAAGATCTTTTTAAATAAAAGCGGTTTTATACTTTCAATGTCAACGGGTTCCTTTAGTATAATAGTTGTAAAACATACACTTCCAACTAATTCAAAAATCATGAACAAGGTCATTTCAGCATCCTCTTTATTCATTCCTTCATTAGTAAGGTTATTAATAAAAAGATCTAGTACTTTCTTTACCTCATTGTATGCCTCTGGTTTCATTATAGCCTTCCTGTATAATCCCCAGGAAATATTTTTATTTATTAGCCTTAATAAAGATTCATTATTTTTCAAATAATTTATTATATGTTCTATAAAAAATAATGTTCTTTCTCTATAGTCTTCACTTCCTAAAGCGTTTGTTTTAGCTAAAGCTTCTTTTATTATTTCATTGCTTTTTTGAAGAATCAGTTTATTTAAAATATCATGTTTATCATTAAAATATAAATAAAAGGTTCCTTTTGCAACCCCAGCATTTTTAGCAATATCATCAATAGAGGTTTTTTCAAAGCCTTTTTTAAAAAATAGATTATATGCGGCTAAAAGTAATTCTTTTTCCTTTAATTGTTTTTTTCTTTCGGTAAAGCTACTGCCACCATCTTTCACAGCCATATCTTGCCTCCAAGTAATGTTTCTATAATAGATATTTAACTTTAAATTTAGAATTATGTGATTTTTAGTATATATACAAAAAAAAAAGCTTAAATAGAATATAGGTTGTTGAATAATTAATATTTACAAATAATTGCTTAAGAAAATATTCCTTATTTTTCTGTTATCATAGTTACTCCCACCAATGCTTTATTTCTGCAATGCTAACATCCCATACCTTTGCATTTCCCGTAACTATAATTTTAACATCTTTTATTTCCGAGTCAAAAAACGTCTCTAATTTCATCATATGGCTATCTTTGTCTTGATCAGTGAACTGAGCAAACTTTTCCCCATTAATCATAATCGTAACGGAACCCTTGTATTCTTCTCCGTCGGGAATACCATAATTGGCATAGAGCCATAGATTTTTCTTGCCTAAATTAAATAAATACTCCTTACTTATTCCATCCGCACCGCTATACAAATTAAATTTTGGCTGTACTGTCTCGCCTTCCACCGTAAAAGTTTGAAAACTATTAGTTATTGGCATGGTTGTACTCGCTTCATTTAATGCTTGAACAGGTCCTATTCTTTCATTCACATGTACACCATAATCGATTGTTTCAGAAACAATCATAACTCCAATGATAAGCATAAGAATAGATACTGCTGAAGCAACAAGTTTTTTTAAGGTAATCTCAGAAGAAAATCCTACTCTATATCCTACAAATCCCATGATCGCACCTAATGTATTAGATATAATATCCATAGTGTCAAATGTACCCATAAAGGTAACGGATTGTAATACCTCTAAAAAAGAAATCACTAATATGAACAATGCTATAAACTTTCTAAAACGTATACGATACAATAATGGAATTACTATTCCAAAAGGGATAAAAGCAGCAATGTTTCCAAAATCGTATAACCATGACATCGTTAGTTCCGGAAACCTTAGTGGAATCCCTTCAGGCATAAGCATAAATGTATACTGATTATAATTGATTCTTTGGTCTAGTCGGCTAAACCCAAAGAACATGAAATACAGTACTAAAATTGTATATAATATCGTTCCTATAAGAATAAATCTATGTAATTTGCCATTCATAACCTCGGAATTATCCATCAATACTTCATTACCCTTTGAAATTTTTTCTTGTTCATTTTTTATTCTTAGATCTCCTTTCATCTTCAAAAATCACATCAGAATCAATAGTAACTTGATTTAACTCAAAATAAAACTTAATGTTCTTTTAAAGGATTCCTGCAGCATTATATTGGCAACTCGTTAATCAGAACATCATTCTATGAATAACATTTTCCATATCTTCTCCATCCAGTGACTTAACATATGCTCAAGGAATAATTGGTTCCTTCTTCTGAAAAACTCTTAAGGAATACAATTTCTAATGATTGTATAAATATTTTCCAATGGTGGAAAAACCTTAGCTACTTCTGTTTTAAAATACTCATATATTTTTTACAAATTCTGTTTATTCAATAACCTAAAAATAAATAATTATTCTATATAAGTCAAGTTTATAAGCGTTTATCTCTACTATTATAGAATAAATTAAAAAATAATCCAAACTTTAAATTGGTGATGAAGTTAATTTAGGAATTTCTAAAAAATATTTATAATTTCGGTAAGTTACAACATAACTCTAGCACCAAAGTTGTTTGTTATCTACAAAGGTCTAAATTGCTATAAGAAATATAAAATAGTATAATTAGTAAAGAAAATCTAACGGAGCGATAATGTTTTTGATTTTCAGCTAAGCTACTGGAGGATGAAAAATGATTGTTTTAAGTTGTAAAAATATAAGTAAAAGTTATGGAATAGATACCATATTAAAGGATGTAACCTTTTCTATTAATGAAGGGGATAAGGTTGGGATAATAGGTTCAAATGGTGAGGGAAAAACCACTTTATTTAAAATACTTTCAAAAGAATTATCCCAAGATGATGGCGAGGTTTTTGTAGATAAAAATAAGTCACTAGGATATCTTGCGCAACATTTAGCATTGGATTCAAGTAATACAATTTATGATGAAATGTTGCTTGTTTTTGAAGATCTTCAAAGATTAGAAAAAAAGATAGAAGATTTAGAATTAAAAATGAACGAACCATATGATGAAAAAAATGCTTCTTATCATGAAAAAATTATTAAAGACTATGGAGTAGCACAAGATCTTTATGAAAATAGAGGAGGATATACTTATAAAGGTGAGATATCTCGTGTAATAAAAGGTCTTGGATTCAATGAAGGAGACTTTGGAAAGTCAATTTCAAACTTAAGTGGAGGGCAAAAGACTAGGGTTGCTCTTTGTAAACTGCTACTTTTAAATCCTGACATATTATTACTTGATGAGCCTACAAATCATCTGGATTTAGAGGCAATAGAATGGCTTGAAGAATATTTAAAAACCTATAAGGGGACTGTAATAGTAATTTCGCATGATAGATTTTTCCTAGACTCTGTCACAACATCAACATTCCAAGTTATAAATGGCCATGTGAATTGTTATAGTGCACCATATACTAAAGCATTAGAGCTAATGAAAAAAGATTATGATGCTAAACTAAAGGCGTATAATCTGCAACAGTCAGAAATCAAGAGGCAGGAAGCAATAATAGAAAAGTTTAGATCATTTAATAGAGAGAAAAGTATAAAAGCTGCTGAAAGTAGGGAAAAAGCACTTGATAAAATGGAACTTATAGATGCTCCAGATAAGGAAAAGTCAGCATCAAAAATTAAATTTGAGGCATCTGTTAAGAGCGGGTATGATGTACTTCATATTGAAAATTTAGCTAAAAGCTTTGGTGATAAAAAATTATTCTCAGATTTATCACTTGATTTAAAAAGAGGAGAGAAGATTGCATTAATTGGTGAAAATGGACGTGGAAAAACTACGCTCTTTAAGATTATAATGGATAAAATTGAGAGTGATTCTGGAATTAAAGTACTAGGTGCAAATGTGAATGTTGGATATTATGATCAGGAGCAGTCAAACCTTAATATTAATAATACTGTATTAAGTGAAGTGTGGGATGATTTTCCGGAATTTACAACAAGTGAAATTAGAGGCTTTTTAGGATCATTTCTTTTTAGAGGTGATGATGTCTTCAAAGAAATAAGTAAGCTCAGCGGTGGAGAAAGATGCAGAATAAATCTCTTAAAACTAATGCTATCTAAATCTAACCTGCTTCTTTTAGATGAACCTACAAATCATCTAGACATTCCATCAAGAGAGGCTTTAGAAGAAGCAATATTAAGTTATGATGGTACATTAATTGTAATTTCACATGACAGATATTTTTTGAATAAGGTGATTCATAGAATATTAGAATTAGAAGAGAAGGGAGTTAATGAATATCTAGGAAATTATAGCTATTATACTGAAAAAAAGAAAAATCCCCAAAGGTTTGAAGCTTATGAGAGTCTGGCTTCAGGAAAAACAAAAACTCAATTGAATGAAGAAAAGAAAAAGAAAAAGGCTTTAGAGAAAGAAGCAAAGGCTAAACAAAATGAAATTATGGCAATAGAAGCAAATATAACGGCCAATGAGGAAGCTCTAGAAAAGCTACAAGAGGAGCTTTGTAAGGAAGAAATTTACTCTAATCCAGTTGAAAGTGAAAGAGTCAATAAAGAAATTAAGGTTTTTCAAGAAACCATTGAAAGTCTTTATGAAAAATGGGAAGAACTTTCACAAGAATAATATATATAACAATAAAGAATATCTTACGAGATATTCTTTATTGTTATATGAAAGTATATTTTAGAAAATATTAAGAACTATTGATAATTTTCTTAAGGTCTTTAAGTTAAAATAAAATTAGAATATGATTTAAATATAGAATTTTAGAATAGGAGATGAAGCTTTTGGAAAAGGGAACTATTTTAATAGTTGATGATGAGAAGGAAATTAGAGATTTAGTTGATATATATCTTAAAAGTGATGGATACAACACTATAAAGGCATGCGATGGAGTTGAGGCTATTAATTTACTTAAGGAGAATGATATAGATCTAATAATATTAGATGTTATGATGCCAAATTTAAATGGAATAGAAGCTTGCTTGAAAATTAGAGAGATGAAGGAAATGCCTATAATAATGTTGTCTGCAAAAAGTGAGGATATTGACAAGATATTAGGTCTTAATATGGGCGCTGATGATTACTTAACAAAACCATTTAATCCACTAGAGCTTATTGCAAGAGTAAAATCGCAGCTTAGGAGATTTTATAAATTTGGTAATAAGGTAATGTCAGCAGAGAATGATGAAAATGTAATACAAATAGATGAACTTAGTATAAACTTGGAAACTCATGAGGTATCTTTAGGAGATAACATGATAAAACTCACACCTACTGAATTTGATATTTTATCATTGCTTGCGAAAAGCCGAGGAAAAGTGTTTTCTATAGAAAATATTTATGAAAGTGTTTGGAACCAGGAATTTATGACATCAGATAATACTGTTATGGTTCATATAAGAAAGATAAGAGAAAAGATAGAGGAAGATCCTAGAAACCCTAGATTTATAAAAACTGTTTGGGGGGTAGGCTATAAGATTGAAAAGTAGTAAATCTGAAAGAAGCATAAATATGCACAATAAACGTAATTCAAAATTAATAAAGCGAATTGAGAAAATATTAAGCATTGTGAAAGAGCGAATTGAAAAAAATATTAGATTTGAACTTATGGCAGTAATAGGAGTATGTTTTTTTATAGCATTTATTTTTTATAGTTTTACAAACAATATGCTATCAAAACAATACACAGAGCCTAAGATAACATATGATTATGATTCTATAGAAAGAAATGCTAATAATTTAGCTAAGCAATTAGAAGCAGAAAAAAGCCCAATTTCAGGAGATAAAATTAATGACATTTTAAGTAATGTGGATAGTGGAGATAAAAGTTATATAACTGATTTAGATGGGAAAATATTATATAAAACTAAAAATGTAGTTGAAGAAAATATAGATATATATAGTGCATTACAAGGAGCAATGACGAATGTAAATTATGAAAAGAACGAGGAGGTCCGAGAAAAAACGTACATAATGCCGCTAAAGATTGATGGTGAAAGAAGGTATTTAATATATTCTAAAATTCCAGAAGCCACTATAACGTACAC
Source organism: Clostridium sp. BL-8 (assembly GCF_002006495.1). Classification (NCBI taxonomy): domain Bacteria; kingdom Bacillati; phylum Bacillota; class Clostridia; order Eubacteriales; family Clostridiaceae; genus Clostridium; species Clostridium sp. BL-8. The sequence continues at coordinate 50,801 of NZ_LZZL01000019.1, read as the reverse complement.
CACATTTAATACATCGAATTCATCTTTAGCATTAATTCTAGCAGTTATTGTATTTGTAGTATCTTTTGTTATTATAACAAATAAGAAAATGAAATATTTAGATGAAATTGCAATTGGCCTTAAAATAATAGCAAGTGGAAATTTGAATTATAGAATAGAAGAAAAAGGTACAGATGAGATTAAAAATATAGCATATAATATAAATCTTATGGCCAAGGAAATTGGAGAAAAAATTAATGCTGAACGGGATGCAGAAAAAACCAAAGCTGATTTAATAACTAATGTTTCTCATGATTTACGAACACCATTAACTTCTGTAATGGGATATATGGGACTTGTAATTCAAGGAAGATACAAAGATGAAAATGAGATGAAAGAATATTTAAATATAGCTTTTAGTAAGGCAGAAAGATTAAAATTATTAATAGAAGATTTATTTGATTATACTAAATTAAACAATAATGGGGTTACCTTAACAAAGACTAAAGTTAACCTGGCAGAGTTTTTATCACAATTAATTGAGGAATTAACACCATTGGTTGAAGAAAATAATTTGACTATATATAAGAAATTTGAATCAGATAGTATATTTGTCTCAATAGATACCGTGAAAATGCTTAGAGTGTTTGAGAACTTAATTACTAATGCTATAAAATATTCGTATAAGCCTGGAGAAATACTTGTTGGCTTATATGAACATGATAATACTGCAATTGTGGTATTTAGAAATAAAGGAGATCATCTTACAAAAGAAAAAACGGATAAGTTATTTGATCGATTTTATAGATTGGATGAATCAAGAAATAGCAATACAGGTGGATCAGGTCTTGGGCTTGCAATTTCTAAGAATATAGTGGAATTACATGAAGGAAAGATATGGGCTCAATCAATAGGAGATAATATAAGTTTTTATGTGCAATTAAACCTATAATTAATTATTAATTATAGGTACTTTTTTTTAGTAAAATTAATATTTATATTAATGAAGTATTTTATATTTTGGAGGAAATATGCAAGATAAAAATCCTAATAGTCGTTTTGGGATAGACATAAATGAATATACTACAACTGTCCAATTTGATGTTTTAGCAAGCAAAATAGATTTTTTATATCTGAGAGCTTCGGGATCAGCAACTGGAACCTTTAGGGCTGATAGAAAATTCGTTGATTACGTAAAAAACGCCAGAAATTATGGGATTCCAGTTGGTGCATATCATTTTTCATTACCATCGTATGATTTAACAGATGCCGATAGGCAATGTGATGACTTTATAAATACGCTGCAGCAGGGATTTGGAAATAAAGATTATGGAGATTTGTTTCCTGTAATAGATGTTGAGGCACCGTTAGATAAGTCAATAAGTACAAAAACGTTAATTGATTGGATTGACAGATTTAGAAAAAGATTTGAAAAAAATACTAGAAGAAGACTTATGATTTATACAGGAACAAACTTTATAGAGCTTTATAATAACTTTAACGTTCCTGGCCGTGGCTATCCTTTAAAGAATATGCCGCTATGGATTGCAATGTATACAAGTATTCCTATTAATCCTAAATTTCCACCTAATGTTGGAGGATGGACTAGATGGAGAATATGGCAATACAGCGAAAGTCAAACTGTTCAAGGGGTTGGAAATCCTGTAGATGCAAATTGGGGTCCTAATAGCGTAGATTTATTAACTCAGCCTCGAGTTGTTACAGGACTACAAGCAAGATTTCAAGGTGGAAACATAAATGTTTCGTGGAATAGAAATAGTGATGTAGATTTACTTGGCTATAATCTCTTTGTAAATAGAGAGTGGGTAGGAACTGTTGATGAAAATGCTACAAGTTATGTAATACCTTCAAATAAAATAAATGTACAAAAAAATGCGCCTATTGAAGTAGCTATTGAAGCATTTGATTATGATGGAGAAACATCAAAAACAAGAGCAAAGGTAAATTTATAAAATAAGATTCATATCATATTTCAAGCTTATATATGTGTAGCTAGCATATAAAAGATGAAGTATGATATAAGGCAATATTAATTACAAATTAATATTAATGTAAATTATGATCAATAACGTACTTAATCACTATGATAAATAGTATGTGAGAGCGATTTCCTGGAAAGGAGAATAGTGAGTGGGAAAAATTAAAAATAAGAGAGCAAAATCTTCCAAAATAGCAGTTAATGCATTAATAAAAATAGCAATGGTAATTATAGCATTTATAGTAGTTGGAGCTGCTGCATCAGCTGTATATTCTATGTCAATAAAAAATACGGTTAAAGCTTGGGAGAATAAAATATATCCAGGAATAACTGTACAAGGAGTAAATATTGGAGGCATGACAAAAGAGGAGGCAAAGAATAAACTTGTTGAAACTTTTGAAACTGTTATACCAAATAAAAAAGTATTCATAGCAATAGGGGAGAAGCAATATGAACTTATTTATTCAGATATTTCGCCTAAATATAACATAGATGAAACTATTGAACAAGCTTATAGGGCTGGGAAAGTTGGAGGGACTTTAAAAAAATTTATAACTATAAAAGGTAATAATAATACAAAAAATAAAATTCCTTTAAATTTTTCTTATGACGAAGAAAAACTTAAGGCATATGAAAAGAAGATACAAAGCGATACAGCTCAAGCAGCTAAGGATGCTACTCTAAGTATTAATGGCAGCAGTATAACAGTTAATCCAGAACAAGAAGGAGTAACTGTAAATTTGGAAGCATTAGACGAAAAATTAAGAGGAAGTATTGATGGTGAAATTAATCCAGAGACTAATATTACTGTTGAGGTAGAAAAAACAAAGCCAAGGGTAACTAAAGAAGATTTAGCTAAGATAAAAGGCTTAATGGGAACTTTCTCAACAAGTTATGCTACATCCCCCCTAGGAAGATGCAAAAATATAGAGATAGCAACCGCTACATTAAATGGAACTGTAGTTATGCCTGGAGAAGTTTTTAGTTTTAATGGAACTGTGGGGCAAAGAACAACTGAAAGAGGGTATCAAGAGGCAGGAACATTTGTAGGAAATAAAATTGAACCAGGAATTGGTGGAGGAATATGCCAAGTATCAACAACTCTTTATAGGGCAGTAATGAAAGCTAATTTGAGATCTGTTGAAAGAACAAATCACTCAATGGCAGTAGGCTATACAGAGCCAGGACTTGATGCAACAGTTGCTTATGGGTATTTAGATTATAAGTTCAAGAACACGTATGATTTTCCAATTTATATTCAAGGAATTACTAGAGGTAAGGCTTTAACTTATAATGTGTACGGAGATCCAAGCGCGTTAAATGGAAAGACATATGAAATGGTAAGTGAAGTTCTTGAAACTATACCTCCACAAACTAAAGTTGTACCTGACAGTAGTTTACCAGAAGGTAAAGAAGTAAATGAAGGAGGTGGAATGACCGGTTATAGAACAAAATCATATCAGGTTACTTATGAGAATGGGGTTGAAATAAATAGAGAACTCATATCTACAGATACTTATGCAAGTGTTGATGTAATTGTAAAAAAAGGAATAAAATCAGATGTTAGTGTAGGAACGGCAGCAGTAACCTCTCCATCGGAATAGTAGTATATTTAATTTGATATTTATATAAATTATAGACATATGTTTTTTGTATGAATTTAGTATATTTGAAGACGTATGTCTATAACTTTGTAAAAAGTTAGATACCGAATAAAAAGGATTAACTTAAGTTTTAGAAAGTGGTTAATTTATTATATATTGTCAATTAATTTTATAGTGGTGAATATATTGATAATAGAATTCTATTCACCATAATAAAATTAATTTTTGATAATGTTCTATAAAGTATATGAGTTTAATTGGCCTTCCATAATTATGCAGGGAATACTTTTGACTTGTTATGAACCATATAGTATAATTTTGAAATAGAAGAATAGACTAATTTTTTGCACTTGAATAGGAGAAGGTGGAATTTTGAATTTAAATATAGTATTATATCAACCAGAAATACCTCAAAACACAGGAAATATTGCTAGAACTTGCGTTCTTACAGGTAGTAAGCTTCATTTAATAAAGCCATTAGGATTTGACATAAATGAAAAGCAAGTTAAGAGAGCAGGATTAGATTATTGGAAAGATCTAGATTTAGAAATTCATGAGAGCTATGAAGATTTCATGAATAAATATGGAGACAGAAAAATATATTTATCAACTACTCATGGAGAAACTCACTTTGATGAAATTTCCTTCAAAGAAGGAGATTTTATAATGTTTGGAAGAGAAACTAGCGGAGTACCGCAAGAAGTACATGAGAAGCATATTGGTTTTAGAATTCCAATGATAAAATCAAGTACTAGAAGTTTAAATTTATCTAATACAGTGGCTATTGTAGCTTATGAAGCATTAAGACAAATAGGATTTCCTAATATGAAATAAGTGAAGAGGAATGAAGATATATGGAAAAGATAAAAATCATAACAGATAGCACTGCTGATTTATCCAAGGATATATACGAAAAGTATGAGATAGAGGTTTTACCATTATTAATAAACTTTGGTGAAAAGAGCTATCAAGATGGAGTTGAAATAAATACTAATGAAGTATTTGAAAAAATAGAAAGAGATAATGTGCTTCCAACAACAGCACAAGTTACCCCTAATAGGTTCATTGAGATATATGAGAAATATTTATGGGAAGGGTATAAAATTATATCAATTCATATGTCTTCTGTAATGAGTGGAACGTATCAATCAGCATGTATTGCAAAAGAAACACTAGAAAGTGATAATATAGTTGTAATTGATTCTCAAAATGTTACAGCAGCATTAGGAATATTAGTCTTAAAAGCAGCTAAACTTAGAGAAAAGGGATATAATATTGCACAGCTAGAAGAAGAATTAAATGTAATTAAAAATAATATAAAGCTTTCAGTCTACTTTGAATCTTTAGAATACCTTGTAAGAGGCGGTAGAATTTCTAAAACTGCTGGTATAGTTGGAGGAATGCTTGGAATAAAGCTTATACTCGAAATAAAAGATGGTATTATGTCAGTAAAAGATAAGATCAGGGGAAATAAGAAAGCAATTAAAAAGATTATAAATGATCTTGAAAGTGCGGAGTTAGATGATGAGGTACCAGTTATATTAATTGATGTAAATAATCTTGAAGTTAAAGAAGCGCTTAAAGAATATATGGAAAACAATAATGTAAAATTTATTGAATGTCCAGTTGGATCGGTCGTATGTGTTCATTCTGGTCCTGGATGTTGCGGAATAGTATTTTTAACTAAATAAAGAAACACATGCCTTTATTTTTTATTGCATTGGTTTTAATAAGGTTTAACAATTTATTTAAGACCAATGTTAATATATAGTATATGAGGCATGTTTTTATTTCTAATAAAAATAATTTTTATTAGAAATCAAGTGTTTTAGGCATTGTATGTATATAGAAGGGTTTGAACTATGCTTGCAATCTCAGGATAATGCAGAGTATACTATAGAAAAAGAGATAGAATTAAGAACTAAAGCAAAAAGATAGTTTTTATGAATACGTTTAATTAGCGCATACATAATTTTTTGTAAGGAGGAAATTTATGAATATAGAGTATGGCATGAAGATGACCCAGGAACAGAGATTGATATTAACTCAAAATATGCAGCAATCTATAAAATTACTGCAAATGTCTCTTCATGATTTAAGGGAATATATAGATATTGAATATTCGGAAAATCCAGTCTTAGAAATAAATGAAGAAACAGCTCCATATGATGATGTGCAAAATGCTGAAAAAATGAGCATAGAAGATAGTTATGATCATAAAAAAATAGTTGAAGAATTGTATTCAGATAATTATAAGGATAAATCAGAAATAAATTATTCAAACGAAGAAATTTCACCGTTGAATTTCATAGAAAAAAAGATCTCCTTAAAAGAATATCTTCAGGAACAATTAGTTGAGGCTGACATAGATGAGTACATGTTAAATATATGTAAGTACATTGTTGAATCATTAGATAATAAAGGATACTTAGAAATTTCAGTAGAAGAACTCGGACAAGAGCTGAATATATCAGAGGAAATTATAGAGAGAGCTTTAAAAATAGTTCAATCTTTGGAACCCTATGGAATAGGAGCTAGAAATATCAAGGAATGCCTGCTTATTCAGAGTTTAAGATTAAATATTTTGGATAATATAATGGAGAAAATGATTTTAAACCATCTTGAAAATGTTGCTGAGAATAAGTACGAAGCAGTTGGAAGAGCTTTTAATATATCACCAAGAGAGGCCCAAAGATATGGAGACTTGATTAAGAAATTAGAGCCTAAGCCATCAAGGGGATTTTATACTGGAGAAGAAGTGAATTATATAATTCCAGATGCTGAAATTAAAAATATAAATGATGAGTTTTTTATAATAATGAATGAAAGCGCTTTACCAAAGCTTATGATAAATAGAACGTATAAAGATGTATTGCAAAATAATAAAGATTCAGAGATAAATACTTATGTCAAGGACAAAATTAATAAGGCAATATTTTTAATAAAATCGATAGAACAAAGAAAAGGTACATTATACAAAGTATTGGAATGCTTGATTGATAAGCAGAAAGATTTCTTCAAATTTGGCAGACAGCAGATAAAACCTTTGACGTTAAAAGAGGTTTCTGAAAAAGTTAATCTGCATGAATCAACTGTAAGCAGAGCAATTAAAGATAAATATATATTAACAAGCTATGGGACAATAAAAATAAAAGATCTATTTGCAACAGGTTTGTCAGCAAATAATGATGATATGGCAACGGCAACAGTAAAAAATGAAATAAAAAGAATAATAGATGAAGAGGATAGGAGCAAGCCGCTTTCAGACCAGATAATAAGTTCTATGTTAGCAGATAAAGATATGAAGATTTCGAGAAGAACAGTTGCAAAATATAGAGAAGAGTTAGGTATTAAATCTTCATCTATGAGAAAAAGATTATAATAAATAGTTTAGAAATTTAGATAATTAACTCTTACTTGTCAAGTTTTAATGAGCAATGCAAAAAGATGTTTTTAGTATTAAGTCATAAATAAAAATTTATGATTCATATAGGAATTTCTAAAGGATTAGAACTTGACAATTAAGAGAGTATATTGGTAATTTCAACTTCTTATAAAGCTAGGTTTAAAATTTAGAAGTATTATTATATATATAGTAGATAAATATGGAATCATTGTGGAAAACTATAAAAAAGTTTGCTAATAATTAATTATGTTAGTGTATTTTTGTTTTTTTTGAAATATTATAAAAAATTTTAAATAAGGACTTTAAAATTTTTGAAAGGTGTTTTATAATAATATATGTGGGACATAAAGAAATGATATGGGACACGTAGTGACCAAAGGGGTGTTTGAGTTGCAGGAAATATTAGAGTTACAAAAAAAGATAGTTCCTGAGCTTGTAAATACATTAGAGAAAAGGTATAACGTACTCAGAACAATCTGTCATAATGAACCTATAGGAAGAAGAGTTCTTGCTGATATGTTAAATGTCGGTGAAAGGACTGTTAGGACAGAGATAGGTTTTTTAAAGGATCAAGGATTAATTGAGATAAATACTTCTGGAATGACAGTTACAAGTGAAGGTGTAGAAATTATACATAAATTGAATGATTTTATTCATGAGATAAAGGGTCTTTCAGAAGTTGAGAAGAAGATAGAATCTTTTCTTAATTTAAAGAAGGTTATCATAGTCCCAGGAGATGTGGAAGAGAATCCTTTAGTATTAAAGGATTTAGGCAAGGCGTGTGCAAATTACGTTAAAGATGTTTTAGAAAATAATTCTATTATTGCTTTAACTGGAGGAAGTACATTGAAAGAAGTTGTAGAAGCATTTCCGAAAATAACAAATTTGTCCAAGATACAAGTAGTACCAGCAAGAGGTGGCATGGGGAAGAAAGTTGAAACCCAAGCTAATACTTTAGCAGCTACTTTAGCTAAAAAGTTAAATGGTACTTATAAAATGCTTCATATCTCAGAAAATTTAAGCTTAGATATAATTGGTACTTTGCTTAAAGAGGAGGCAGTCAAGGTAGTTATAGATACCATACATAAAGCAGATGTGCTTATTTATGGTATAGGTAATGCTGTACAAATGGCTAGAAAAAGAGGAGTTCCACAGCAGGAAATAGACAATTTAATAAATAAAGGCGCTGTTGGAGAAGCATTTGGATGTTATTTTAATAAGGACTCAGAAATAATCTCAGAAACTACCGCAATTGGAATAAAAATTAATGAAGCAAGAAAAATTAGAACACATATTGCAGTAGCTGGTGGGAAAAATAAAGTGGAGTCCATCATGGCAACTGAATATAACGATATTGATGGTGTGTTAGTAACAGATGAGGCGGCAGCCAATGGAATATTAAATGCATTTGAAAGTTAAATTCAGTTATTAAATTAGTTTGTAAAATTTATTTTTATAAAAAAAAGAAAAGCATTATTAGGAGGTAATTGTAATGGTAAACGTAGCAATTAATGGTTTTGGAAGAATAGGAAGATTAGCTTTAAGACTAATGATTAACAACCCTGAATTTAATGTGGTTGCAATCAATGACTTAACAGATGCTAAAATGTTAGCTCATTTATTCAAATATGATTCAGCTCAAGGAAGATTCGATGGAGAAATCGAAGTTAAAGAAGGAGCTTTCGTAGTAAACGGAAAGGAAATCAAAGTAGTTGCTGATTCTAACCCAGCAAACTTACCTTGGGGAGAATTAAACGTAGATATCGTTCTTGAATGTACTGGATTCTTCGCATCAAAAGATAAGGCTTCAGCTCATATCACAGCAGGTGCTAAGAAAGTTGTTATTTCAGCTCCAGCAGGAAATGATCTACCAACAGTAGTTTACAATGTAAACCACGATATATTAAAGGCATCAGACACAGTTATTTCAGGTGCTTCATGTACTACTAACTGTTTAGCTCCAATGGCTAAAGCATTAAATGATAACTTTGGATTAACTAAAGGTTTCATGACTACAATCCACTCATACACTAACGATCAAAATACTTTAGATGCTCCACACAAAAAAGGTGATTTAAGAAGAGCTAGAGCTGCTGCAGCTTCTATCATTCCTAACTCAACTGGTGCTGCTAAAGCAATCGGATTAGTTATTCCTGAATTAAAAGGAAAATTAGATGGTGGTGCTCAAAGAGTTCCAACAATCACTGGTTCATTAACTGAATTAGTTTGTACTTTAAATAAGAAAGTAACTGTAGAAGAAGTTAATGCTGTTATGAAAGCTGCTGCTACTGAATCTTATGGATACACTGAAGATGAAATAGTTTCTGCTGACGTTATCGGAATCAGCTACGGTTCATTATTTGATGCAACTCAAACTAAGATTATGGAAGTTAATGGAGAACAATTAGTTAAAGTATCTTCTTGGTACGATAACGAAATGTCATACACTAACCAATTAATCAGAACTTTAGGATACTTCGCTAACTTAAAGTAATTTAAACTATATTTTAAACATAACGCGCAAATTTATGTTATAAAATAAGGCATATGAAGAAAATAACGAGTCAAAGATGCTTTGTATATTTTTGCATCAGACAAGGAAGCATATTTGGCTCATAGCCGGCTACTAGCCTAATATGCTGACACAGTATGATACGAAATATGCTAGCATACTGACTTGTTATTTTTTAAATATGCCGGAATAAGTCTGGTTTTGTAGTATAAGGCTATAAAGCCAGACTCTTTTAAAATACTCATAAAATATTTTTTTAGAGGTGAAAGTCATGAATTTTAATAAGAAGACAATTGAAGATATTGATGTTAACGGAAAGAAAGTATTAGTAAGATGCGATTTTAATGTGCCATTAAAAGATGGTGTTATAACTGATGAAAATAGATTAGTTGGAGCTCTTCCAACAATCAAATATTTAGTTGCTCACAATGCAAAGATTATACTTTGCTCACATTTAGGAAAAGATGCTTCAAAATCATTAGCACCAGTTGCTGCTAGATTAACTGAAATGTTAGGAAAAGAAGTTGTTTTTGCTAGAGATGAAGAAGTTGTTGGTGAAAATGCTAAAAAAGCAGTTGCAGCAATGAAAGATGGAGACATAGTATTATTAGAAAACACTAGATGCAGAAAAGAAGAAACTAAGAATATTGAAACATTCTCTAAAGAATTAGCTTCATTAGCTGACATATTTGTTAATGATGCATTCGGAACTGCTCATAGAGCTCACTGCTCAACAGTTGGTGTGACTGATTACTTAGATACAGCTGTATGTGGATACTTAATCCAAAAAGAATTAAAATTCTTAGGAGATGCAGTTGAAAGTCCAGTAAGACCTTTTGTTGCTATCTTAGGTGGAGCAAAAGTTTCTGATAAGATTGCTGTTATAAACAATCTTTTAGATAAAGTTAACACAATCATAATCGGTGGTGGAATGGCTTACACATTCTTAAAAGCTCAAGGATATGAAATCGGAACTTCACTAGTTGAAGAAGAGAGACTTGACTATGCCAAGGAAATGGTTGCTAAAGCAGCAGAAAAAGGCGTTAAATTCTTATTACCAGTAGATCACAGAGTAGCTGCAGAATTCAAAGATGTTGAAGCTACAGTTACAGAAGATCAAAACATTCCAACTGGAAACATGGGATTAGATATCGGACCAAAGACAGAAGCTTTATATGCTGATGCTATTAAAGATGCTAAGACTGTAATTTGGAATGGACCTATGGGTGTATTCGAATTTGAAAACTATAATAAAGGAACAATTGCAGTAGCTAAGGCTATGGCAGATGCAGATGCTACTACTATTATAGGTGGTGGAGATTCAGCTGCAGCAGTTAATACATTAGGATTTGGAGACAAGATGACTCACATCTCTACAGGTGGTGGAGCATCATTAGAATTCTTAGAAGGTAAAGTATTACCAGGAATAGCTGCATTAAATGACTAATTTTAATTAAATTTAAACTTAAGAAGAGTTAATTACTTTTCTTAAGTTTAATCTGTTAATATCATAAGATTTCTAAATATTATAAAGTGTAATAGAAGTTTTGATGAAAACGTTGGAATGTATATTACAAATAAATAATGAATTATGAGGTGTATATAATGAGAAAAGCAATTATCGCAGGTAACTGGAAAATGAACAAGACTGTTGAAGAAGCAGTTAAAATGGTAGAAGAATTAAAACCATTAGTAAAGGATGCTTCATGCGATGTAGTTATATGTCCTACATTTGTATGTTTAGATGCTGTAAAAAAAGCAGCAACTGGATCAAACATAAAAGTTGCTGCACAAAATATGCATTTTGAAGAAAGTGGAGCATTTACAGGTGAGGTTTCTCCTAAGATGTTAGAAACTTTAGGAATAGACTATGTTGTTTTGGGACACAGTGAAAGAAGAGAATACTTCAATGAAACTGATGAAGCATTAAATAAGAAAGTTAAAAAAGCTTTTGAACATGGTATTACTCCAATTCTTTGTTGCGGAGAATCTTTAGAACAAAGAGAAAACGGAACAACAAATAAAGTTATTGAAGCTCAAATTAAAGCTGATATAGATGGATTAACTAATGATCAAGTAGAAAAACTTGTTATTGCTTATGAACCAATCTGGGCAATTGGAACAGGAAAAACTGCGACAGATGAACAAGCAAATGAAACAATTAAAGCAATAAGAGCTATGGTTGCTGAAATGTATGGATCAGAAGCAGCTGAAAAGACAAGAATTCAATATGGTGGATCAGTTAAACCAAATACAATAAAAGCTCAAATGGAAATGTCTGATATAGATGGTGCATTAGTTGGTGGAGCTAGTTTAGTTCCAGCTGATTTTGCTGCTATAGTTAATTATTAATATAAAGACAATAAGAAAACCATGAACAAGGTAAAAAGTGTTCATGGTTTTTATTTTTATATAAAATATTTAATTTTATATAAAAATAATGATAAATAATTAACTTGATTGAATGAAAATAAAAACATAATATTTTTATATTATAGATAATATAGATAATTTATTATAAGTGAAGTGATATTTGTAAATTTAGCTTACACTTTGAATATAAATGTTTAGAAGTTGCAATAAATGCAAAAAAATAATATAATTTAAGTGAATAGTAGTATGTAAATTAAAATAGACGATAATATTTAATATATAAGTTCTTAATAAGGTCTATATACTGATAATTGATAAAAAAATAACGGTTTAAATGTAGAATAATTATTAGAATATTTATATTATGATTTTTAACAAATGTATTTGGAGGGATAGGAAGATGGCAAAGAGACCTGTTATGTTAATGATATTAGATGGTTTTGGAGTAGCACCAAAATCTGAAGGAAATGCTGTAAGTTTAGCAAAAAAACCAAATTTAGATAAACTTTTTGAAAAATATCCAAATTCTGAGCTACAAGCAAGCGGTTTAGCAGTTGGATTACCAGAAGGTCAAATGGGAAATTCAGAAGTTGGACATTTAAACATTGGTTCTGGAAGAATAGTATATCAAGAATTAACTAGAATTACTAAAGCAATTTCAGACGGAGATTTCTTTGAAAATGAAGCTCTTAAATTAGCTATGAGTAACGCTAAGAATGGTGCAGCTTTACACTTGATGGGTTTATTATCAGATGGTGGAGTTCATTCACATTTAGAGCATTTAAGAGGACTTTTAGAATTTGCTAAAAAAGAAGGAATTCAAAATGTATATGTTCATGCATTTATGGATGGAAGAGATGTACCACCTTCATCAGGAAAAGAGTTTATAGAAAAAACTGAAAAGATGATGGCTGAAATAGGGGTAGGTAAGATTGCAACTATAAGTGGTAGATACTATGCAATGGATAGAGATAATAGATGGGAAAGAGTTGAACTTGCATACAATGCATTAGTTCTAGGAAAAGGTGAAACTGCAGCTAGTGCAGTAGAAGCTATAGATAAATCATATAAAGACAATAAAACTGATGAATTTGTATTGCCAACAGTAATAACTGAAAATGGAAGTCCAATTGCAAACATAAAAAATGGTGATTCAGTTGTGTTCTTTAATTTTAGACCAGATAGAGCTAGAGAAATAACAAGAGCTATTAATGATAAAGAATTTGCAGGATTTAAGAGAGAAACTTTAAGTCTTACTTTTATAACAATGACTCAATATGATAAGACTTTAGAAGGAGTACATGTTGCATATAGTCCTCAAACTTTAACTAACACTCTTGGAGAATATGTAAGCAGCAAGGGATTAAATCAATTAAGAATTGCAGAAACAGAAAAATATGCTCATGTTACTTTCTTCTTTAATGGGGGAGTAGAAAAAGAAAATCCAGGAGAAGATAGAAAGGTAATTCCTTCGCCTAAAGTTGCAACTTATGATTTAAAACCAGAAATGAGTGCATATGAAGTAACTGAAGAACTATTAAACAGATTAGACAGCGACAAATATGATATGGTAATATTAAATTTTGCAAATCCTGATATGGTAGGCCATACAGGTATTGTAGAAGCAGCTGTTAAGGCAATTGAAGCAGTTGATGAATGCGTAGGAAATATCGTAAACAAAATTTTGGAAAAAGACGGATGCGTATTTATTACAGCCGATCATGGTAATGCTGAGACTATGATAGATTTTTCAACAGGAAATCCATTCACAGCTCATACTACACATCCAGTACCTTTCATTTGGGTTGCAAATGATACAGAAGGTAAGGGATTAAAGGATGGAAAACTTGCTGATATCGCACCAACTATGTTAATTCAATTAGGACTTGAAGTGCCTTCAGAAATGACTGGTGAAAATTTAATAATAAATAAATAAATTATTTAACATAAAAGACTATCTTATGAGGATAAATCCTTGTAAGGTAGTCTTTTTGTGTTTAGATATTGAATAACATAAGATTATAAAAAGTATACAATATTGATTCATTTTAGGACAATTTAGTTTAAATATTATATTTTGAAAAGAAAAGATTTATGGGAGTTTAGGGAATAATTTAAGTGAAATTGCATAAATTAAATTTTAAATTAATATACTTATAAAAAAGATTTAGGGTTGATGATATGAAGAAAAATTTTGCATATTCTGCTGATTTTGACGAAGCTACAGAAAAATTATTTAGAGAGGCCAGTTATTTAGGTGAGGGGCATAATGGTGTAGTTTATGAATTACCGAATAGAAAGGTGATTAAAATATTTTTAAGAAAGAAAGTATGTAATGATGAAGGAAGCATTTTGGCTAGAACAAATGGATCGAAATACTTTCCGTACTTGTATAAAAAAGGAAGTTTGTATGTAATAAGAGACCTAGTGGAAGGAAAGAGACTTGATAAATATATAAAAGAAAATGGATTGAGCGAAAAACTAATTAAAAATATATATGAATTATTAGGAGAGTTCAAAAAACTTAAGTTCAAAAAACTAGATGTCAGATGCAAAGATATTTATGTTTCTAGTAATGAGAAGGTTATGATAATAGACCCTAAAAAAGCATATAGTAAAAGGATTGATTATCCAAGACATTTAATGAAGGGACTAAATAAAATAGGAGTTTTAGAGGATTTTATTAAAGGTATAGGAAAAATAGATTCAAAAAAAGCAGTAGCTTGGGAATTAAAATTTAAAAGATATTGTGAATCTGAGTATCTATCATTTCTTGAATGATTATGTAAATAATATTTTATTGAATTTACAAGTACTAACAATAAATCATATTTGATTTTAGAAATTAGAAAATTAAGGATTTTTAATTTTATTATAAACGTATTCTGCGTAAATCGATATTTCTGAAAAAAATGCACGATATTTTTACCAATGAGAATAAAAGATAATAAGCGGCTTCAAAAGTAAAATAAGATGAATATTCCAAAAAAATTTACTAATAATATTATAGTAGTTAAAAAAATACTTTAATATAAGAAATAAATGTATTATAATTAAATTGATAATAGTTATCAATTAAAAACAATAAGGAGGGAATAGAAATGAAAGATTATTTAGAAATTGTAGATGTCATTGCGAGACAAATTATAGACTCAAGATGTTTTCCAACAGTAGAGGTTGAAGTATATTTAGAAGATGGTACAATAGGAAGAGCCGCAGTTCCATCAGGAGCATCAACAGGTATGTATGAAGCTGTAGAACTAAGAGATGGAGATAAAGATAAATTCTTAGGTAAAGGTGTTTTAAATGCCGTAAGAAATGTTAATGAGACAATTGCAGAGGAATTAATAGGTTGTAATGTATTTGAACAAACATATATAGATAAGATGTTAATAGAATTAGATGGAACTCCTAATAAGAGTAAATTAGGAGCAAATGCTATTTTAGGAGTATCATTAGCAGTAGCAAATGCAGCTGCTAACGCATTAGAAATGCCTTTATATAGATATATAGGAGGTGTAAATTCTAAGGTGTTACCTGTACCTATGATGAATATTTTAAATGGAGGTTCTCATGCAGATAACTCAGTAGATTTACAGGAGTTTATGATTATGCCGGCTGGAGCACCTACTTTTAGTGAAGCATTAAGAATGTGCGCTGAAGTTTACCATACATTGAAAAAGATCTTAAATGATAAAGGGTATTCCACAGGGATTGGAGATGAAGGTGGATTTGCACCAAATCTAAAATCAAACGCAGAGGCACTTGATGTTATAATTGAAGCAATAAATAAAGCAGGATATAAACCAGGTGAAGAAATTTATATCGCTATTGATGCAGCTTCATCAGAATATTATAAAGATGGAAAATATGTGCTAGAGCATGAAGGAAGAACATTATCATCAGCAGAAATGGTAGATTTCTTTGAAGATTGGGTTAATAAGTATCCAATTATTTCAATAGAGGATGGTATGGCAGAAGAAGATTGGGATGGATGGAAGTTAATAACTGAAAGGTTAGGAAAGAAAGTTCAATTGGTTGGTGATGATTTATTTGTTACTAATACTGAAAGACTTGAAAAGGGAATTGGACTTGGAGTAGCTAATTCGATCCTTATTAAACTAAATCAAATAGGTACATTGACAGAAACTTTAAATGCTATAGAAATGGCAAACAGAGCTGGGTATACAGCAGTTGTTTCCCATAGATCTGGAGAAACAGAAGATACAACAATAGCTGATTTAGTTGTAGCTGTAAATGCAGGGCAAATCAAAACTGGAGCACCAGCAAGATCAGAAAGAGTTGCTAAGTATAATCAGCTGCTAAGAATAGAAGAAGAATTAGGTGAAGTAGCTGAGTATAAAGGTAAAAAGGCCTTTTTTAACATAAAATAATACCTAGGCACTTAAAGGATAGTCGGTGGCATAAAAATATAAATTATGTTACTGACTATTTTTATTTTACATAAAGTTGTAATAAATAAATAAATATGATATTATTAAATGTAGATGTCGTTGATCATTAGTGGAGGTGTTACCTATGCAAAATATGTTATTAGCTTTTGAAGTGTTATTAGGATTAGGTGTTATTATAACAGTATACATGCAACCTAGTAAAGCAGATGCCTTAAGTGGTTTAATACAAGGTGCTTCAAAAGATACATTCTTTTCAAAAAATAAGTCAAGAACTAAGGAAGTAATTCTTATAAGATTTACATGCGTATTTATGTTTCTTTTTGTAATCAATACAGTTGCATTAAATTTAATAAAATAGTAAATTCGAGCTACTTTGTTTTAAGTAGCTTTTTGTATTTTCATATAAAAGTTTTATTATAAAGATACAAAATAATATTGACTAATTACAAGTATGTAGAATATAATTAGAATAGTAAATCATAGTAATTAAATAGGAATAATACGAAAAAAGAAATCATACAGTTTATTATAAGTAAATGCGATGAAGGGAATAAGTATATTAAGGAAAATTTTCAGAGAGGAATTTTTAAAACAGCTGAAAGAAATTCTAAATGGAACTTAATAGAATGCATCCTAGAGCACTAAGTTGAAAAGTGAAGTAGGCTTAGCAGGTGTGCCTGATACAGCACAAAGAGATGTTATGTATAAATATAATGCATAATAAATCAGAGTGGAACCGCGGGAATATTCTGCCTCTGTTTTTATAACAGAGGCATTTTTTTATAATGAAAATTATATATTAAATTTAAGATAAGTATATCTTTAACTGATAAAAACATTATATCAAGAGTATCTTAATCTTATGGGGGTGAATATATATGGCTATTAATAGTAAAGAAATTATAGAAAATAAAAAATTAGAAGAAATATTAAGGATGGTTGAAAAAATAAAGTATGGGTCAATAACATTAATAATACAAGATGGAATAATTATACAAGTTGATAAAAATGAGAAAATAAGAATGAAGTAATTAGAAAAGATGTTAAAAGTTGTTGACAAATGAAAGTAAAAAGAATATATTATTATAAAACACAGTATACTTATAAGAATAAGTGGATATAAAACAGATAGTATTTAAGTAAATCTGACTGGAAAACCAGAGGATGTACTTCTTAGTGAAAGAAGTATGTCCTCTTTTCTTTTTTCAAATTATTAATGTTAATAAAAGTTTAAGGAGGACAGTTCAATTATGGGAGCAATTAATTTGAAGGAATCATCAGTAACTATAAGAGAATCAAGATTGGGCTCAATTACTGGATTTAATGGTTCAGCAAAAGAACTTGTTACCTGTGCTCATGCAGGAAAATTAAAAGATTGTTCAAGGAAGTTCTCTCAATGTATGGGATGTAATGCAGGACATGCATTCTGTCAACTATCAATGATAAGAGATGCAGTAGTTGTTAATCATGCACCAATAGGATGTGCTGGAGATTTCTTTGGTTTCAATTTTACTTATAGAGTGGAGCAAATGAAGAGAAATCTTCCAGCTACCATAGGCAGATATTTCAGTACATGTATTGAAGAAAAGGATACTGTTTTTGGAGCAGCTAAAAAATTGGAAGACACAGTAAGAGAAGCATATAAAAGAGTCAAACCAAATGCTATCTTTGTTACCACGTCTTGTGCCTCAGGAATAATAGGAGAAGATGTTGATGCAATAACCGAAAATTTATCACAAGAGTTAGGAATACCAGTTATATCATGTTCGTGTGAAGGATTCAGGTCTAAAATATGGACGACAGGATTTGATGCGGCATATCATTCGATTTTGAGAAAACTGGTAAAACCGCCTAGGAAGAAAACCAATAAAGTTAATATAGCTAATTTTTGGGGAAGTCATATTTTTGATGAATTTTTAAATAGACTTGGGTATGAAGCTCAATATATTGTTCCTTTTTCAACAGTGGCAGAATTAGAGTATATTTCTGAAGCAGCAGCAACAATTCATGTTTGCCCTTCCTTAAGTACTTATTTAGGTGCAGCTTTAGAGCAAGAATATGGAGTTAAAGAAATAAAAGCACCACCAGCTTACGGAATAGAGGGAACTGATATATGGACGAGGGAAATAGGCAGAGTATTAAATCGAGAAGAAGAAATCGAAAAAATAATAGAAGAAGAACATGTAAAAGTGCTACCAAGACTTGAAGAATATAGAGAAAAATTAAAAGGAAAAACAGCATATGTTACAGCAGGAGCAGCACATGGCCATGCAATAATAGCTATGCTTAGGGAACTTGGATTAGATGTTCAGGGAGCAGCTATTTTCCATCATGATCCTCTATATGATAACAAGGATAAGACTTCTGATGCTTTAGCACAGGCAGTAAATATTTATGGAGATATTAAACACTATAATGTTTGTAACAAGCAGGCATATGAACTTGTAAATATATTAAACAGGGTGAAACCTGATCTTATGATTGCAAGACATGGTGGGATGACTATGTGGGGGGCAAAACTTGGAATACCAACTTTATTAATTGGAGACGAACAATTTGGGTTTGGGTATCAAGGAGTTCTAAATTATGCATCACGTATAGTTGAAACAATAGATAACAGAGAATTTGTAACTAATCTTGCTAAGCATAGTACCATGCCATATACAAAATGGTGGCTTGATCAAGATCCATTTACGTTCTTAGGAGGTAATACTAATGTCGAAAATTATTGAACAGCCTAGGTTTTCATGTGCTTTAGGAGCTCAACAGACAGTGATAGCTATTAGACGTGGAGTTCCAATATTACATTCAGGACCAGGATGCAGCAATAAAATAAGTTCGTTGATAGGACAGGGGGAAGGGTACGCCGGAGGAAATACAATACCATGTACAAATGCAACAGAGTCAGATGTCGTGTTTGGTGGTGAAAGAAAACTTAAAGATGTTATTGAAGGTGCATTTAAAGTAATAGATGCAGATCTTTATGTTGTTCTTACAGGATGTACTTCAGATATAGTTGGAGATGATATTGGAAGTGTAACAAGTAAATATCAAGAAGAAGACAAGCCAATTGTATATGTGGAAACTGGTGGATTTAAAAGCAATAATTATGCGAGTCATAGTACAGTTGTTAATGCAATAATTGATCAATATGTAGATAAATTCAAAAAAGATGACACTGTAAAAAAGGGACTTGTGAATGTATTTGCAACAGTGCCATATCAAGATCCTTATTGGAATGGAAATTTGGAAGAAATAAAGAGGGTACTAGAGGGTATTGGACTAAAAGTAAATATACTTTTCGGAAATGAATCTAAAGGTATAGAGGAGTGGAAGACAATACCTAATGCAGAGTTTAATATAGTTGCAAGCTCATGGGTAGGCTTAGATATTGCAGAACATTTAAAAGAAAAATACAAAACACCATATGTACATTTTCCATATCTGCCAATAGGAGCGATTGCTACAACTAAATTTTTAAGGCAGGTAGGCAAATTTGGACATTTAGGTAAAGATAGCGTTGAGAGTTTTATTAAGAAAGAGGAGGAGAAGTTTTACTTTCACATAGAAAGGACAGCAGATTTTATGCTTGAATTTAGATATGGTCTTCCAAGAAAATTTTACAGCATTTTAGACGCATCATATTCATTAGGATTTTCTAAATTTTTATTGAATGAACTTGGAATACTTCCAGGAAGGCAGTTTATTGTTGATGATACTCCAGAAAAATATAAGGAAGCCATAGTAAAAGAATTTGAGAATATTTCAGAGTTTAGGCATGCAGAAGTTGAATTCAATGTAGATGCAGGTAGTGTTCAATTGGAAATTGAAAAAGAATCAATTGAAAGTAGAGCATTGATTTTAGGAAGTGGATGGGATAGAGATCTTGCAAAAAAAATGAATGCAGATCTGCTTATAGCAAGTGTTCCAGTAACCTATAGACTAGTACTTAATTGTGGTTATGCGGGATATAATGGTGGACTTAGAGCGATTGAGGATATATATGATCGAGTACTGAACACCTATAGATAAAGAAGAAGATAAATATAAGGGTAGGAATATCTAAATTAATATCAATGTAAGAGTAGAGACAAAATTTAATGAGTGCTTGTTTTTAAGGGTATCATGAGAAATTATAGAGGTTTTAAATAAGAGTATTTTTATAAGAATGCTCTATAGATGATAAGTGAAAGTTTATAAAAAGAAAAGAGGAGAGATAAATGGGAGATTATAAATTTGACACTATTAAGGTTAGAGGTGGGTATAATCCTAAAAACCACAATGATGCGGTTTCTGTGCCAATATATGCAACTGCATCTTTTGAAGTAGGTGAAGCAGAAAGATTTGATAGGCTAGCAAGTCTTTCTGAAGAAGGATATATCTATAGCAGGCTTGGAAATCCAACTGTAAGTGTATTAGAAAGTAGAATAGCTGCCTTGGATGGAGGAGCTTCTGCTGTTGGAGTGGCTTCTGGTATGGCAGCTATTACTTATGCACTATTGGCTGTCGCAGAAGGAGGAGGCAGAATTTTAACAACACATCAGCTATATGGAGGAACAGTAGATGCATTAAAAAAATTATATCCTAAGTTCGGAATTCAAATTGACAGAATTGATAATGATAGTGATATAGAGGAGTTTAGAAGAGCTATTAAGGAAGATACAAAGGCAATTTTTATAGAAACAATAAGCAATCCAAATGCGGTTATTTCAGATATAGAGAAAATAGCTGAAGTCGCTCATGAAAATGATATTCCACTTATTGTAGACAATACCTTTGCAACACCATATTTGCTTAATCCAATTAAGTATGGAGCAGATGTTGTTATATATTCTGCAACTAAAGCTTTAAGTGGTCATGGAAATGTTATTGCTGGTGTAATAGTAGATAGTGGTAATTTCAATTGGGCAAATGGTAAGTATCCTCAATTTACTCAGCCGCATTTTACACTAAAGGATTTAGAAGGAAATGAAAGGAGTTATATTGAGGCATTTAAGGAAAGTGCATTTGCAGGAAAAATAAGATTAGATTATCTTACCTATTTTGGAGCAGTGCTTAGTCCTTTTGATGCTTATTTAATATTAATAGGCTTAGAAACCTTATCAGAAAGAGTACAAAAACAAGTTTCAAACACTGAGAAAATAGTAGAATTCTTAAAAACAGAAGAAGCAGTTAGCTGGATAAGCTATCCGACAGTTGAAGGAAGCCCTTATAAAGCTTTAGCAGATAAATATTTTCCAAAGGGTGTTGGTTCAACTTTTACATTTGGATTTAATGGAAATTCAGAAGGAATTTATAAATTAATTAATTCAGTTAAGTTATTTAGTTATCAGGCTAATGTTGGAGATGCAAGATCTTTAATTGTTAATGTTCCAAAAACAACTCATGGAGAATTAACTGAAGAACAATTAAAACTAGCTAAAATACCTCAGGAAACCATAAGGCTTTCAATAGGTATCGAAGATACTGAGGATTTAATAGAAGATTTAAAACAGGCATTTAAGAAAGCTTTAAATCTATTTAGTTAAATAAAAGGGTATAGAAGATTTATAGAGGTTCAAATAAAAGTATTTATAAAGATTATAGAAAAGACATCTGTATGTGTTAATGCAGTGAAAAATTATTTATTTAAGGAGAGAATCGTAATGGCAGAAAAAACATTAAGACAAGTAGCTATATATGGAAAGGGTGGAATAGGAAAATCAACTACTACGCAAAATCTAACAGCGGGTCTTGCAGAACTAGGAAAAAAGATTATGGTAGTTGGCTGCGATCCTAAGGCAGATTCCACAAGATTATTATTGGGAGGATTAGCTCAAAAGACTGTTTTGGATACATTAAGAGAAGAAGGAGAAGATATAGAACTAGATGCAATAATGAAAACAGGCTTTAAAGGAATAAAATGCGTTGAATCAGGAGGACCAGAACCAGGAGTAGGCTGTGCAGGAAGAGGAATAATAACTTCTATTGGAATGCTAGAAAGATTAGGAGCTTACACAGAAGATTTAGATTATGTATTTTATGATGTACTTGGTGATGTAGTTTGCGGGGGATTTGCAATGCCAATAAGAGAAGGAAAGGCGAAAGAAATATATATAGTTGCAAGTGGTGAAATGATGGCTTTATATGCAGCCAATAATATATCAAAAGGAATTCAAAAATACGCTCTAAAGGGTGGAGTGAGGCTTGGAGGAATAATTTGTAACAGCAGAAATGTTGACAGAGAGCTTGATCTTTTAACAGCATTTGCAAAAGAGCTTGGAACACAATTAATTCATTATGTACCAAGAAATAATGTAGTACAAAGAGCTGAAATAAGGAAAAAAACCGTAATAGAATTTGACCCAGAAGAAAGCCAAGCAGATGAATATAGAGAATTAGCTAAAAAGATAGAAGAAAATGATTTGTTTGTAATTCCACAACCAATGAAGCAGGAGAGGCTTGAAGAAATTTTATTAGAATATGGATTGATGGATTAAAGCAATTAATATGTAATCGAAAGATCTTTGGAGTATAAAGCTTTAAATATCTAGATGAACTCAAGAAATATTGACATTTAAGATAGTGGGAGGCAGCCTTATGATAACTGTAAATAATGTAAGTAAAACTTTTAATACTCCTACTGGAAAAGTAGAGGTACTAAAAGATATAAGCTTCAAAATTGATTCAGGTGATATTTTTGGAATAATAGGTTTTAGCGGTGCAGGAAAATCAACTTTAATAAGATGTTTAAATGGACTGGAGAAGCCTGATTTAGGAACCATAGTTATTGGTGAAGATGAAATAACAAAATTAAATAGAAGGGAACTTAGGAATGCAAGAAAAAAGATAGGAATGATATTTCAACAATTTAATTTATTTGATTCAAGAACAGTATATGAGAATATTGCTTTTCCATTAGAGATATCTGGATATAAAAAAGAAAAAATAGGGGAAAGAGTTGAAGAAATATTAGAACTGGTTGAATTATCAGAAAAAAGAGATGCATATCCACTTCAATTAAGCGGGGGACAAAAGCAAAGAGTTGGAATTGCAAGGGCGCTAGCAAATGAGCCTGATGTTTTATTAAGTGATGAAGCAACTTCTGCTTTGGATCCACAAACTACCTTTTCGATTCTGGAACTTTTAAAGAGTATAAATGAGAGATTAAATTTAACAATAGTAATAATAACTCATGAACTTGATGTATTAAGATATGCGACAAACAATATGGTGGTTTTAGAAGAAGGGCACATTGTTGAAAGTGGTGAAACTGATAATTTATTTTTAAATCCCAAAAGTGACACTTTGAAAAAGTTTATTAATATTACAAAAGGTCTTCAGAAAAATAGAAAATTTTCAGGTGGTGAAGGAATATGAGCAGCGATTTAGGAAGTCTACTTATAACTGGTACAGCAGAAACATTATATATGGTATTTCTTTCATCTATAATAGCATTTGTACTTGGAGTACCCATAGGCATTTTACTTGTTGTTAGCGATAAAGGTGGAATATTTCCGTTAATTAAAGTGAATAAAATAACCGGATTTATTATAAATGTAATAAGATCGATGCCTGAAATGATATTAATCATTATTTTATTACCACTAGCCAAAGTTATAGTTGGAACAACTTTAGGAGCAAATGCAGCAATAGTATCTATTTCAATTGGTTCAGCACCATTTCTTGCAAGAATAATAGAAAATAGCCTGAAGGAAGTTGAATTTGGGAAAATAGAAGCAGCAGAATCTATGGGAGCAACTCCCTTCGAGATAATCAAAAAAGTATTACTTCCAGAAGCACTTCCTTCAATCGTTAGAGGAATAACTATAGCAGTAATAGGAATAATAGGCTTTACAGCTATAGCAGGAGCAATTGGTGCAGGAGGACTTGGAAGTTTAGCTATAAGATTTGGATATCAGAGGTTTCGTACAGATGTACTTATAGGAACTGTAGTCATATTAGTTGTAATTGTACAAGTTATTCAATTTGCAGGTGATTCTATTGCGAAGTTAATAAATAAGAGAAGATTTAAATTTGAGTGGTAAAAATTTGATTTATTAGATGAATATTAGGAGGAATAATAATGAATAAAAAATTGATAGCGATTTTCACAAGCACGCTTATGGTTTTAAGTATCTTTACAGGATGTGCTAATAATAGTAAGCAGGATACAAGCAAGGCAGATGATAGCTCAAGTAAAAAAAGTGAAGTAACTTTAAAGGTAGGAGCAGCAGTGACACCTCATGCTGAAATATTAGAGCATATTAAACCAAAGTTAAAGGAAGAAGGTATTAATTTAGAAATAGTAACATTAGATGATGAAGGACAATTAAATCCTGCCCTAGATGAAAAGCAAATAGATGCAAATTATTTTCAGCATGTTCCTTATTTAGAATCGGTATCTAAAGAAAAAGGCTATAATTTTGAAGTTGCAGGAAAAGTTCATATTGAACCAATAGGCTTATATTCAAATAAGATAAAATCTATAAGTGATCTAAAGGATGGAGATAAAATAGGAATACCTAATAATCCATCAAATGAATATAGGGCATTAGTGCTTCTTGAGAAAAATGGTCTTATTAAATTAAAAAGTGGTATAACAGATTATTCAGCAACACCAAGTGATATAGCAGAAAATCCTAAGAATCTTCAATTTGTAGAAGCTGATGCAGCACAGTTGCCAAGAGCTCTTGATGATTTAGCAGGAGCAGTTATAAATACTAATGTAATTTTAGATGCAAAAATTGATCCAAACACTGCTTTAATCAGAGAAAGTGGAAATTCTCCTTATGCCAATGTAATTGTAGTAAGAAAAGGTGATAAAGATAGAGATGATATAAAGGCTCTTGTGGCAGCATTGAATTCAGATGATGTGAAAAATTTCATCAAAGAAAAGTATGGTGTAGCAGTAGTACCAGCATTTTAGGAGGAGAGATAAGAAATGTCTTATAAAATAGCATTTGCAAGTAGCGATGGAAAAGTTGTAAATCAGCATTTTGGAAGAGCAAAGCAGTTTTTAGTTGTTGAGGTAGATGACAAAGATTATAAGTATGTTGAAACGAGGGTAAATGAACCAGCATGCCAAGATTTTCAACATACAGAGGAAGCGATGGAAAAATCCATCGAATTAATATCAGATTGTAAAGCAGTTTTTATTGCACAAATAGGACAAGGTGCTTTAGCTTTAGTTGAAGCAAGGGGCATAAAAGGTATAGAAGCACCTTATTTTATAGAAGACATATTAAAAAAGATATTAAATTCAAAAGTAAATATCTTAGATATATATTAACACAATTAAACTATATAAGTTCTAATTAACAATGTACATTTGACAATTAACAATTAATAATGAAATTTTTTAAAAATTTCTAAAACTAATAATTTAGTAAAATGTATTTTCAATTAGAGCTTATATATATTAAAAATTTATAATGGAAAGATATGTAATATAAGGAATATTCAGAGCTTAGTGTTAAATAAAAAGGAAGTGATTTTATATGGGGAATTTTGAGCATTTAGTAAAAACTCATCCGTGCTTAGGAGGAGAAGCACATTTTAAATATGGTAGAATACATCTGCCAGTAAGCCCATCATGTAATATACAATGTAAGTTTTGCAGAAGAGGATTTAATAAATCGGAAATACGCCCAGGGGTAAGTTCACTTCTTCTTACTCCAGAGCAAGCTGTAGAGACTGTTAGAAAAGCATTGAAATTATGTCCTGAAATAAGAGTGGCTGGTATAGCAGGTCCGGGAGATACCCTTGCAACTGATCATGCTCTTGAAACTTTTAGATTGATAAAAAAGGAATTCCCGGAGCTTATAAATTGTTTGAGTACAAATGGACTGCGATTAGAAGAAAGAGCAGAGGAGATTGTAGACGCAGGTGTACAAACTGTGACAGTTACTGTTAATGCAATAGATGCAAGAATACAAAAAGATATATGTTCCTTTGTAATTGACGAATATGGAAATAAATTAAAAGGAGAAGAAGGAGCTAGAAAATTAATTGATGCACAGCTTAGAGGTATTAAGAAGATTAGCGAGTTAGGCGTTATAGTAAAGATAAATAGTGTTTTAGTCCCAGGAATAAATGATGCACATATTAAAGAAATAGCCAGAGTAACGAAAGAATTAGGAGCATCGATACTAAATATAATTCCTTTAATTCCCCAAAATGAATTATCTCATCTTGAAGCTCCAACTTGTGAAGTTTTAAATAAATGCAGAGGTGAGGCAGGAGAATATCTTGATGTATTTAGACACTGTAAACACTGCCGTGCAGATGCATGTGGAGTTCCGGGTAAAAATCAGGATATACACAGTCAGTTATATGACAAAGAAGTTGTGGAGACTTTTTCTCATGGTTAAAATTAAAACATTTTTAGCATAAAATCATAGTAAGCAAATAAGAATAATATGAATATTATATAGAAACTATATATGCATATAAGGTACGTATATGAGGAGGAAATAAAATGAAAATAGAATCAATATTAGTTCATGGAGCTGTTGACGGAGATGAAGCAACGGGATCAGTAAATGTTCCAATTTATCAAACATCAACATATAAGCAGGAGGAATTAGGTAAAAATAAAGGCTATGAATATTCAAGGACAGGCAATCCAACCAGAGAAGCATTAGAGAAAACCATTTCCTTGCTGGAAGGTGGTACAGGAGGACTTGCTTTTAGTAGTGGAATGTCTGCAATTACAGCGGTTTTATCCTTACTAAATAGTGGAGATAAGATAATAATTCCAAGTAACCTTTATGGAGGTACCTTCAGAGTCATTGATAAGGTATTTAAGAATTTCAATATTCAATATGAAATAGTTGATTTTTCCAGAATAAATGATGTTAAGAGAATTCTAGAAGATAATAAAGAGAATGGGAAGATAAAGGCTGTATTTATAGAAACACCTACAAATCCTCTTATGGATATTACAGACATTGAGGAAGTCAGTAAACTTACAAGAGAATATGGTGCGCTAACAATAGTAGATAATACATTTATGTCACCATATCTACAAAGACCTTTAGAATTTGGGGCTGATATAGTTGTTCATAGTGCAACCAAATATTTGGGAGGCCATAGTAATGTAGTAGCTGGATTAATAGTGGTAAATGATGAAAAGCTATGGGAGAAGCTACACTTTATACAAAATTCAACTGGAGGAGTACTTGGACCTTTTGATTCATTTTTATTGCTGCAGGGAATTAAAACCCTAGGCGTCAGATTAGATAGGCATAATGAAAATGCAGAAAAGATAGTGGAATTTTTATTAAAAAATGAATATGTTGATAAAATTTATTATCCAGGCTTAAAGGATTCGAAAGGATATGATATCCATAGAAAGCAAGCGTCAGGATTTGGTGGAGTATTATCTTTTGTTATTAATAAAAAAGTTGATTATAAAAAATTTTTAAGTTCTCTAAGACTTATAACTTTAGGAGAAAGTCTGGGTGGAGTGGAATCCTTAATATGCCATCCGGCAACTATGACTCATGCAGCAATACCATATAAAATAAGGCAGGAAGTTGGAATTGTTGATAATCTGGTAAGATTATCAGTTGGAATAGAGAATATTGATGATCTATTAGAAGATCTAAATAATGCATTTAAGGAGAGTAAAGTAAGATGAATTACGTAAGTGATATAAAAGAACTTATAGGAAAAACCCCCTTAATAAAACTTACTCATATTAATATAAAGGAAAATGTAAATGTATTTGCAAAATTAGAATGCTTTAATCCAGGCGGAAGTGTAAAAGATAGAATTGGCGTAAAAATGATTCAAGGTGCTGAAGAAAAAGGAATATTAAAAAAAGGATATACAATAATTGATGCTACAGCAGGAAATACTGGGCTAGGAATAGCGATAGCAGCAATAAATAAAGGTTATAATATAATTTTTGTAGTTCCAACAAAGTTTTCTATAGAAAAACAAAAATTAATTAAAGCTTTAGGTGCAGAAATTGTTAATACTCCAGATGAAGACGGGATGTTAGGGGCAATAAATAAGGCAGAAGAACTATTGAAGGAAGTTCCAAATAGTATTAGTTTAGAACAATTTGAGAATGAGGATAACCCTTTAGCTCACTATGAAACTACAGGTCCAGAAATATACGAAGCATTGGAAGGCAAAATAGATTATTTTGTGGCAGGGGCCGGCAGTGGAGGTACTTTTACTGGAATCACTAAATTCTTAAAGGAAAGGAATAAAAATATTAAAGGAATACTTGCAGATCCAGAAGGATCAACAATGGTTGGTGGGGAGCATAAAAGTTACAAAATAGAAGGCATAGGAAATGATTTTGTTCCAAAAACCATGGAGATATCTTTAGTTGATAAGGTAATAAAAGTAAATGATGAGGAAGCTTTTGAAAAGGCTAGATTGCTAGCTAAAAAAGAAGGTTTAATTGTTGGATCATCGTCAGGAGCAATACTCGCAGCAGCAGTGAAATTATCTGAAGAAATAGATGGTGGAAATATAGTAGTTGTTTTTCCAGATAGAGGAGATAGATATTTAAGTACAACCTTGTTTGGAGATTAAAAAAGTAAAATAATTAATCAAAAGCACTGGTTATGAAAATGATATCCTAAGCATTAATATATTAGTCATTTCTAATTATTTGATAATGGCTAATATATTAAATTAAATCTTTTATAAATTCTTTAAAACAATCTAAATAAAATGAGGAGAGGTAAATCATGAAAAAGAGAAAAATATTATTGGCAAGTTTAATTACAGTAGGTATGATGTTATTAAACCTGACGGGATGTGGAAATAAAGAAACCTCGCAGCCTGGAACACCTAATGAAATAAGACTAGATTATGCAACATACAATATTGAAAGTTTAGTAATAAAAGAAAAGGGATGGTTAGAAGATGAATTTAAAAAGGATGGTACAAAAATAACATTTGTGCAAAGTCAAGGGAGTAATAAGTCATTGGAATTTTTACAAAGTAATTCAATAGATTTTGGTTCAACGGCAGGAGGAGCAGCATTGATTTCTAAAGCAAAAGACGCTCCAATAGAAGGAATATATATTTATTCAAAGCCTGAATGGGCAGCGTTAGTAACCACAAAAGATTCAAATATAAAATCTCCAGCAGATTTGAAGGGTAAAAAAGTAGCAGCAACAATTGGAACTGATCCATACATATTCTTATTAAGAGCATTAGAAGAGGCTGGATTAACTAAAAATGACATAGAGTTCATTCCTCTGCAGCATTCAGATGGTGCCAATGCCTTGGTCACAAACCAAATAGATGCATGGGCGGGTTTAGATCCGTATATAGCAAAAGTAGAAGTTGAAGATGGAGCAAAACTTTTTTATCGTAATATAGATTTTAATACATATGGATTTTTAAATGTACGAACAGAATTTGCAGAAAAGTATCCTGATTCAGTAAAACGAGTTATTAATGTATATGAGAAGGCTAAAAAGTGGATAGCTGATAATCCACAAGAAACTATTGATATTTTAGCTAAAGAAGCAGCACTTAAACCAGAAATAGCAAAGAAGCAGTTAGAAAGAACTGATTTTAAAGATAGCATTCCTGGAGATGATCAAAAGAAATCACTAATAGAGGCGGCTAAAATTCTGAAAAAGGAAGATATAATACCAGAAGATACAGATATTCAGAAGACAGTAGATGGACTTGTTGTTAGCAGCTATGCAAGTGAAGCACTTAAGTAATATTAAATGAAGAGGTGTCAAGATGAAGAATAGAGTAAAAATATATAAATTTAAATTTAAATATATGATATTACCTCTAATTTTAATTGTAATTTGGCAAATTCTCTCAAGCACAGGAGTATTTAAAGCTAATTTATTTCCAGGACCAATAGTTGTTATAGGTACATTGATAAAATTGTGTGCAAATGGAGAAATAGTAAAGCATGTGCTTATTACAACATATCGTGTTTTCGCAGGATTTTTTATAGGAGCAGGCATTGCAATTGTATTTGGTGCATTATCAGGGTATTATGTTAAAATATTTGAATTATTTGATCCACTTATTCAAGCTTTAAGAGCAATACCGTCTCTTTCTTGGGTACCACTATTCATATTATGGCTAGGGATAGGTGAATCATCAAAGATCAGTCTTATTGCAGTAGGCGTATTTTTTCCAGTTTACCTAAATTGGGTAATGGGGATCAGAGGAGTTGACTTTAAATACATAGAAGTTGGGTTAATACATAGCTTTACACCTAAAGAAATAATTCGTAAAATATTAATTCCAGCTGCGCTTCCAGCGTTGTTTACTGGATTAAGAAGCGGCTTAGGACTAGGTTGGATGTTTGTAGTAGCAGCAGAACTTATGGGGGCAAGTAGTGGTCTTGGATATTTGATGATAATGGGTCAAAATAGTGCTGCACCAGAATTAATACTTGGATCAATTCTTATATTCGCTATAGTTGGAAAACTAACAGATAATATAATTATTTATATAGAAAAGAGAGTATTACATTGGCAAACTTCATTTAAAAGGAGGTAACTATCTATGTCAGCAATTAAGGTGGAAAACTTTGTTAAAACATTTGATAATGAATATAAATTATTTGATAACCTAAACTTAGAAATTGGAGAAAGAGAAATTATAGGAATAGTAGGAACCAGTGGATGTGGGAAAAGTACTTTGTTAAGATCTATAGCTGGCTTAGATACTAATTATGGAGGGAAAATTTATATTAACAATCAAGAAAACAAAGGTATAAGTAAGAAAATAGGATTCATTTTTCAAGAAGCAAGGCTTATGCCTTGGCTAAATGTTGAAGAGAATGTTGCTTTTGGCTTAAAAGAGGAAGATAAAATTAAAAAAGTATCTGAAATCATTAAATTGGTTGATTTAAATGGTTATAGCAAGTATTATCCTAAGGAACTATCAGGAGGAATGGCACAAAGAATAGCAATTGCCAGATCATTGGTTAATTCACCTGAAATATTACTTTTAGATGAGCCCTTTAGTGCTTTAGATGCTTTTACAAAAATGAATTTACAGGATCTAGTTTTAGATATGTGGAAAAGTAATAGAATTTCAACTGTAGTCATAATTACACATGATATAGAAGAAGCAGTATATTTGTGTGATAAATTATTTGTTTTTAGAAAAAACGAAGAACAAGCTATGACTGAAATAAAAATAGAGTCAGAAAGGCCTAGAAAAAGAGGGGATTCATATCTCGTGGAATTAAGAGCTAGTATATTAGAATTATTGAAATTAGAGCCTGAATTTGAAATTTAGGGAGAGGAATATAATGACACAAAGAAATAGTGAATTGAAACAAAAAATAAAGAGACTATCGAAGAGATTAGGAGTTAATATAATAGGGTTTACTGGTGTGGAAAGATGGGAGGAACATGCGGAAATAGATAAAGCATATTATCCTCAAAGTATATGGCCGTGGGCTAAATCAGTTATTGTATTGGGGGTACAGATTTATCTGCCTATGTTAGAGACAACACCATCTGTAGTGTATTCAGAATTATATAATACTACAAATAGAATGTTAGATGATATCTCATATAAAATAGCCAACTCATTAAATCAAGAAGGGCATAGAGCATTCTTTTTCCCAAGAGACTGTTATGGAGATATATCAGTGTTAGTAAGAAAACCAGCTGCAGCATTTTCACATGTTATTGCAGGAAAATATGCAGGACTTGGAACAGTTGGCTATAATCACACATTAATTACAAAGGAGTATGGGCCAAGAGTTAGACTTGTATCAGTTATAACAGATGCAGATTTTCCACAGGATAAAGTTATGGAAAATGATTTGTGCATAAAATGTGAGGCGTGCAAGAAAAATTGCCCTACAGAAGCGTTTACAACTAAAGATACACTTGTAGCTGATATGAATAAATATAGATGTGCAGAGTACCACAAGAATTTAAAAGATGAATTTAGATATCCTTGTGGAGTATGTATCAAGGTATGTCCTATTGGAGAGGACAGAAAATTGTATGGAAAATCATCAATAACACCAGAAGGAATAGAACATTGCAGGAATCATGGTTCTAAAAATAGTAAGTAAAAGTCATAATATATAGATTTATTAAACGAAGTTGACTAGAAAACTAGAGGCTGAGTTCTTTAATATACATTTAAATATTAAAGAGCCCAGCCTTATTATTTATAAATTAAAATTCTAGGAGGTATGAAGCATGGCAAATAAAAAAATTAATCTTGATATTCCAGAAGTTGAGAGTAGAGAACAAAGATTAGGGACAATTATTGCGTGGGATGGGAAAGCGTCAGAATTATCTAAGCAATCTTCTTATGAACGTAGAGGATGTGCTGGGGGAGGTAAACAATGCAGGCTTTGTGAAATAAAGGGGCCTTTTACGCAAGGGTCAGTATGTAGCGAACAAATGGTTGAGTGCCAGGCTGGAAATGTAAGAGATGCAGTACTTATCCAACATTCACCTATAGGGTGTGCTGCTGGCCAGGTACCATATAACTCTATTTATCGTAATGGACTTGCACTTAGAAATTTACCAGTGGAAAATATAAGAATTATTTGTACTAATTTAGATGAAAGTGACATGGTATTTGGAGGAGTTAAGAAATTAAAACAGTCCATTAAAGATGCTTTTGAAAGATATAACCCTAAAGCTATATTTTTAAGCACCTCATGTGCAACAGGAATTATTGGAGAAGATATGGAAAGTGTAGCAAGTGAAGCAGAAAAAGAAATTAACATACCAGTAATTCCACTTGCTTGTGAAGGATTCAGATCTAAGCATTGGAGTACTGGTTTTGATGCCACCCAACATGGAATTCTAAGAAAAATTGTACGTAAGAATCCTAAAAAACAAGAGGATTTAATTAATGTCATTAATCTTTGGGGGTCTGATGTATTTACACCTATACTTGGTGAACTAGGATTAAGAGTAAATTATATTGTAGATTTAGCAACAGTAGGTGATCTTGCTAAGCTTTCAGAAGCAGCTGCAACTGTAGGTTTTTGCTATACCCTATCTTCTTATATGGCAGCAGCATTAGAACAGGAATTTGGAGTGCCAGAAATTAAAGCTCCTCAGCCTTATGGATTTGCAGGAACAGACGCTTGGCTTAGAGAAATAGCAAAAGTTACACATAGGGAAGAACTTGCGGAAGCTTATATTAATAAAGAGCATGAAAGAGTAAAACCAAAGATTAAAGAACTCAAGGAAAAGCTTAAGGGGGTAAAAGGCTATGTCGCAACAGGCTCAGCTTATGCTCATGGATTAATTACAGTGCTCAGAGAGCTTGGAGTAGAAGTCAATGGATCTTTAGTATTTCATCATGATCCAGTTTATGATAGCGGAGATCCAAAGCAGGATTCTCTCAAATTTTTAATAGATAATTACGATGATGTTCCTTCATTTAGTGTAAGTAATAGGCAGCAATATCAATTTTATGGACTTTTAAAAAAGACAAATCCAGATTTTATATTAATAAGGCATAATGGACTTGCACCGTTGGCTTCTAGATTAGGAATACCAGCAGCCCCACTTGGAGATGAACATCTGGCTATTGGATATGATGGGATGATTAATTTAGGAGAAGCTATTTTAGATATCCTTGCCCATAAAAAGTTTCATCAGGATCTCAAAAAACATGTTAAATTACCATATACAAAGTGGTGGCTAGATCAAGAAGATCCGTATATACTTGCAAAGCAGCCAGAAATATTGAATGAAAAAATAATATAGCTGATTTTAAAAGAAGGAGAATGATAAGGTTATGGGAGTTAATGAAAATGTAAATTTGAAACAAACAAATTCTATAAATCAGGTGCGTTACGGGTGTGCAATAGGGTCTATATATACTGTATCGTCAATTCCAGGAGCTATGCCAATTGTAAACTGCGGACCAGGATGCGCAGATAAACAATATACTAGTCTTGCTTTTTATAATGGCTTTCAAGGGGGAGGCTATAGTGGAGGGGCAGTTTCTCCAAGTTCTAATGCAGGTGAAAATGAAGTTGTATTTGGAGGAGAAAACCGTCTTAAAGAGTTAATTAAAGCTTCCCTAAAAATAATGGATGCAGAATTATTTGTAGTTCTTACAGGATGTATTGGAGAAATTGTAGGTGATGATGTAGGTGCAGTAGTTGGAGAATTTCAAAGAAAAGGAGTTCCTATAGTATACGCTGATACCGGTGGGTTTAAAGGAAATAATTTCGTTGGCCATGAACTGGTAACAAAAGCTATTATTGATCAATATGTGGGAGCATATGATGGTGAAAAAGAAAAAGGAGTAGTCAATGTATGGTCGCTTTTACCTTATCAAAATACTTTTTGGAGAGGAGATTTAACTGAAATAAAACGTGTACTTGAGGGTGGAGGACTTAAAGTTAATATTCTATTCGGACCAGAATCAAAAGGTGTAAGTGAATGGAAAAATATTCCTAAGGCACAATTTAATTTGGTACTTTCACCATGGCTTGGGTTAGAGACTGCAAAACATTTAGAAAATAAATATAATCAGCCGTTTTTGCATATTCCAATTATACCAATTGGAGCAAAGGAAACAACAGATTTCTTGCGGAAGGTAGTGGATTTTGCAGGTATCAATAAAGAGCAAAGTGAGGAATTTATAAAGGAAGAAGAGAAGAGTTATTACTATTATTTAGAACACTTTTCGGATTTCTATGCGGAATACTGGTGGGGGCTACCAGCGAAATATGCGGTAGTAGGTGATAGTGCATATAATTTGGCTCTTAATAGATTTCTAGTAAATCAGCTGGGATTAATACCAGCTAAACAAATTATAACAGAAAATCCACCAGATCAATATAGAGAGGCAATATCAAAAGAATATAAGAATTTGGCAGAGGATGTTTCAACAGAAGTGGATTTTGCGGAAGATGGCTATATAATAGGCAAACTGTTAAAGGATACTGATTTTGGACATAAGCCGCCTATTATTTTTGGAACTACATGGGAGAGGGATACTGCAAAAGAGTTAAAAGGAGCAATTATTGAAGTTGGTTTTCCAGCATCTTATGAAGTGGTATTATCTAGAAGCTATGTAGGTTATAAGGGGGCACTTAATTTATTAGAGAAGATTTATACTACAGCAATTAGTGCAAGTGCATAATTAGATGTTATTTAAATGGCATGGATATTTTTATTGAATTATAAAGTTGTAAAATATAAAGCGTAGATATGGCAGATAATTATAGTATAAAGATTATCTGCTTTCTTATTAAAATGGATTATTCAAATGCATGCTAATAAATTACTTAATATGTGTCAATACTAATACTTGAGAGAGATATTATCTATATTGTTTAATATTATTGTGGTAGTATATAGATATATAGGAATAATATATAGTAATGATACAATGGAGGAAGAATTATGGGAATAAAACAAACATTAACAAGTTTTATGAAAGAACCTGCATATAGACCCATGGATATAGAAGAATTAGTAGCTGTATTTGATATAAAGAAAAATGAATATAATGCATTTAAGAAGACTTTAAAAATGATGGAAAATGAAGGCTTTATTATAAGGACAAAAAAAGATAAATATATGATTGCTAAAGAAGGTCATGAAGAAGAAGGATTAATAGTAGGAACACTTCAGGCTCATGCAAAAGGCTTTGGATTCTTGATTCCAGAAGAAGAGGGACAAAAAGATGTGTTTATTCCAGGCAATTGCATGAAAGGAGCAATGAACGGGGATAAAATATCTGTTAGGATAACTAGAGAAGATACGAATACGAAAAAGAGAGAAGGAGAAGTAGTTGACATTATAGAAAGAAATACAGCAAAAATAGTTGGTGTATACGAAGACTCTAGAAATTTCGGATTTGTAGTATCTGAGGACCCAAGAATATCAAAAGACGTATTTATATCGAAGAAGGATAGAAATGGAGCTAAAGATGGCGATGTTGTTACAGTTAAAATAACAAAATGGCCAGAAGGAAATAAAAAGGCAGAAGGGGTAGTAACAGAAGTTCTTGGAAGAAAAGGCGATAGGGGAATAGATATTTTGATGATTATCAAGAAGCTAGGACTTCCAGAAGAATTTAGTGAAAAAGTGCTAAATTATGCTGAAAATATTCCAGAAGAAATTGATGAGGAAGAATATAAAGGCAGAAGAGATTTAAGAGAGTTAAAAATGGTTACAATAGATGGAGAAGATGCCAAGGATTTAGATGATGCTGTATCTATTGAAAAATTAAGTAATGGAAATTATAAACTTGGCGTTCACATTGCAGATGTAACTCATTATGTTAAAGAAAATAATCCACTGGATAAAGAGGCGTTAAAAAGAGCAACTTCAGTGTATTTAATTGATAGGGTAGTTCCAATGTTACCTAGAAAATTATCCAATGGAATATGTTCTTTAAATCCTAAGGTAGATAGATTAACTTTATCCTGTTTCATGGAAATAGATCATAAAGGAAAAGTTGTAAATCATGAGATAGTAGAATCTATTATTAAGACTAATGAAAGAATGACATATACAGATGTTACAAAGATTTTGAGAGATCATGATGAGGAACTGATAAAGAGATATGATTATCTTTATGAAGATTTTAAGATGATGGAAGAGCTTTGTAAGATTTTAAGAGAAAAAAGAACTAGAAGAGGTGCTATTGATTTTGAAATAGCAGAAGCAAAAATAACACTAAATGAACTTGGAAAACCAATTGAAATTAAACCTTATGAACGTGAAATAGCTAATAGGATGATAGAGGAATTTATGTTAGCTGCTAATGAAACAGTTGCGGAGCATATGTTCTGGACTCATTTGCCTTTTGTATATAGAATACATGAGAATCCAGATGAGGAGAAATTAGCTAAGTTTAAGGAATTTGTTTATAATTTAGGGTACAATGTTCATTGGACAGAAGAAATAGTACCTAAGAGTTTTCAAGAAATTTTAGAAAAAGTTAAAGGAAAAAATGAAGAGACTGTCGTTAGCACATTATTGCTCCGCTCTATGATGCAGGCAAAGTATGCACCAGAATGCAGTGGTCATTTTGGACTTGCAGCACAGTACTATTGTCACTTTACGTCTCCAATTAGAAGATATCCTGATTTACAAATTCATAGAATTATCAAAGAATACCTTCATGGAGAAATGGATGAGAAGAGGATAAATAAGTTAAAGAATATAGTTGGATATGCAGCAAAGCAATCATCAGAAATGGAAAGAAAAGCTCAGGATGCAGAAAGAGAAGTTGATGATCTTAAAAAGGCTGAATATATGCAAGAGCGAATTGGCGAAGAATTTGAAGGAGTTATATCTTCAGTTACATCTTTTGGTGTATTTGTTGAATTGCCTAATACAATTGAAGGTTTAGTTCACATCACTGACCTAGATGATGATTATTATATCTTTAATGAAGCACACTTAAGCCTTATTGGTGAAAGAACTAAAAAGTTATATAAGCTTGGAGATAAAGTAAAAGTAGAATGCGTTCATGTAGATATAACAAATAGAGAAGTGTTCTTTAAGATTACTCAGGAACCTGAAAGAGAAGAAATAAAAGATGAATCAAAAGATCAAGTGCTAGAATTAGTATAATTTAATCCACAAATATTAATTCTGATTGATTTGCAAAGATATGTATAATATAATTTTGTTATATTAATGTTATAAGTTAAATTTATAATATATAAGTACTAATTAATAAATTTAATTAGTACTTATGAGTTAAATATTTTAGAAATTCTGAAGGGAAAAGTGAGATAAGTGAGATTCAAATGATAGTTATTCGAACTTTCTCTTTCAGAGCTTCAGCATAAACTGTTAACTGTAAATTGTCCACAGGATACCCTAAAGGGCATGAACTGTTAACTGAACAAAGTGGGTGAGTAAAATGGCAAGAAAAAAGAATGAGAATTCATTAGCTGAAAATAGAAAAGCAAGGCATGATTATTTCGTTGAAGAAGCAATGGAAGCAGGCTTGGTCTTAGTTGGAACAGAAGTTAAATCTATAAGAAACGGGAGAGTAAATCTTAAAGATTGTTATGCAGATATATATAACGGTGAAATATTTATAAAAAATATGCATATTTCACCATATGAACAAGGAAATATATTTAATGTAGATCCGCTTCGTGAAAGAAAATTATTATTGCATAGAGATCAAATACGAAGGCTTGATGGTTTAGTATCTCAAGATGGATATACATTAGTACCGTTATCGCTATATCTAAAAGAAGGTAAAGTTAAAGTGGCTCTTGGAGTGTGCAGAGGTAAGAAAAATTACGATAAGAGAGATTCAATGCTTGAAAAAGCACACAAAAGAGATATAGATAGAGCAATGAAGGAAAAATATAAATAGTAATTATGCACATGAAAATAAATAACGAGTCCAAAATAGCCTTGCAAGGGGACGTTATATTTATTTGATAGTGCCTAAGTCTGAAGTTGGTATAGATATTTTATATCTGACAGGAGACAAATTTACTTAAAAGAAGTATATATACAGTTAAGCTATCTAGGAAATTCATAAAATTGATTTCTAGGTAGTTTTTTAATTGTTAATAAATTTTACTGTAATAGAATATAGAAAAGTGATATTTACATTATAACCTAATTAATATGATAAATAATAACCATATTAGAGCAATTGTTCATAAATTTAAGAATTATATTACACAATGTTAAAAGTGAAGTATAAAGTTTTAACGAACATTTTATATAATTCATAATATAGAAAAATATACATATTATGTAATAATAAAATTAGGAGGGGTTATTATTGAAAAAATTATTAAAGGGGAAAAAATGTATAGCTTTTTTAACTAGCTTATTCTTAGTAATTACATTATTTACAGCTTTTCCATCAGTGGGATATGCTGCAAATACTGAAAAAAACTTTGATATTATTGAGGTTACAGATTTTCATGGAACCTTAAATGATACTTCAGGAAATCCAGTTGCAGGAGTTTTGGCAGATAGATTAAGCAACATAAAAAAATCTAATCCTGATAGAACCTTAATATTAGGTGGCGGGGATTTATATCAGGGATCTGCAACATCAAACATTATGAAAGGAGTTCCTGTGCAGGAAGTCATGTCTAAAATAGGCATGGAAGTAACTACTCTAGGTAATCATGAATTTGACTGGGGATTAGACACAACTTTAAATACAACTATGAAGGGTGCAGCATATTCAATAGTGTGCAGCAATTTATATGATAAACAAAGTGGGAAGAGAGTATTTGATCCGTATAAAATTATAAATAAAGATGGAGTCAAGATTGCAATTATCGGAGGAATAACACTAGAAACAGAAACAAGTGTATCACCTAAGTATGTAAAAGATTATGAATTTAAAGATTTGGCAAGTGAAATTAATTCAGTTGCAGCACAAATAAAACAAAGTAAATTAGCAGATGTAATAATAGCGTTAGTACATGAAGGTGATAAAGGCGACAATGCTACAGGACCAGTATTTGATTTAGCCAATAAACTTCAAAATGTAGATGCGGTGTTTGGAGGTCATAGCCATACTAAAACTGCAGCAATAGCTCAAACTACTAAAATTCCAGTTTATATTGGCGGTTCTAATGGGAAAGGATATATAGATGCAAAATTTGAAATAACTGGTGATAAAAAGGTTGTATTTGATACACCAAAACTTGAATCAAGTTACGTAGCTTTAGATAATGAACAAGGATATAAGGCTGCTAAACCACAAACTGATAGCGATGTTGATAAAATTGTTAAACAGGCTAACAAAGAGATAGAGCCCATGACTAGTGAAGTTATTGGATATAATACAGAAAGCGATTTAACAAGAACATTGGATGTATCTCCTTATGGATCATCAATACTTGGAAATTGGGCATCTGATGTTACAAGGAATGCAGTTAAAGCTGATGTAGGCTTTCAAAATAATGGAGGCCTTAGAATAGATATACCTAAAGGAAATATTACAGTAGGTACTATGTGGCAGTTTATGCCTTTTGATAATACGATATATAAATTAAGCATGACAAAGGCTCAATTAATAGAAGTTTTAGAACAGGCAGTTGCAGATAACAGTAAGGGGTTACAAGTATCAGGTATTAAGATTACTTATGATTCAAAACTTCCATCAGGGCAAAGGGTTAAATCTATAACAAAAGAAGATGGAAGTGAAATTAGTGATACTGAAAAGCTAACTGTAGCAGTTCCAGATTTCGTGGCTCAAGGTGGAGATTCATTTACAGCATTTACAAAGTACGGCGGATTAGATGTGGCAAATGACACTCATACTTTGGTAAGAGATGCATTTATAGACTGGTGCAAAGCTAATAAAGATAAAAATGATAAGAATACAATATCTAATGTGGATATTCCAAGAATGATTAACACATCTAGTTCAATAACTTTGCTCGCAACAACAGATGTTCATGGCACAGTTTTAAATTATGATTATGCAACAGGAAAAGCACCAGCTAAGGCACAGGGCTTAGCTAAAGTTTCATCATATGTTAAAAGTGTAAGACAAAATAATAAGAACGTTATGTTAATTGATAATGGTGATACAATTCAGGGAACACCACTTTCGTATTATTACGATATAATGGATACAAGCTCAG
The DNA here is from genome assembly GCF_002006495.1 of Clostridium sp. BL-8. Taxonomy (NCBI): domain Bacteria; kingdom Bacillati; phylum Bacillota; class Clostridia; order Eubacteriales; family Clostridiaceae; genus Clostridium; species Clostridium sp. BL-8. The sequence continues at coordinate 9,975 of NZ_LZZL01000019.1, read as the reverse complement.
AATATCCAATGGCTAAAGTCATGGGAGCAATGAAATATGATTCCTGGACTTTAGGAAATCATGAATTTAATTATGGTTTAGACGTATTAAATAGAGTGATTGGAGATTATAAAAAAGAAGGAATAGCAGTACTTGGAGCTAATATATATAAGCAGGATGAAACAAATTTTGTACAACCATATATAATTAAAGGTTTTAATATTAATGGAAAAGATATAAAAGTTGCAGTCATAGGATTGGAAAATAAGTGTATACCAAGTTGGGAAGATCAAAAGCACTACGAAGGCTTACATTTTAATGATCTTGTAGATGAAGCTAAAAAATGGGTAAATGAAGTAAAAGGAAAAGGAGCAGATGTAATTATAGTTTCAGCACATAGTGGTCAAGAAAGTGCTGCAGATGTTTTGCCAGAAAACGAGGTTAATGCAATAGCAACTCAAGTTAGCGGGATAGATGCAATTGTTGCAGGGCACACTCATCTAAAGGTTAATGACTTAACTAAAAAGAATCCTGAAGGTAAAATTGTTCCAATAGTTGAATCAACTAAAGGGGCAACAGGAATTGCACAAATAAATATCAATGTTGATTCAAATGGAAAAGTTTCTGGAGTTTCAACAAAAAATGTTGATATAGATAATAGTATACAGGATGATCCAGACATAGTTAATTTAATCAATCCATATGAAGATGCTACAATAAAATATGTAAACACAAAGATTGGAACTTCAACTGGAGAATTTACTGGAAAGGATCAAACTAGTAAGCCGACAGCAATTATGGAATTAATTAATGAAGTTCAAAAAGAAAGTGCGGGAACACAATTGTCTATAGCAGCACCATTAAGTGAAACTGCATATATACCAAGCGGTGATATTACAATTAAAGATATGATGGCAGTTTATGTTTTTGAAAACTTCTTATATGGAGTTAAGATGAACGGTAGACAGTTAAAAGATTGGATGGAATATTCAGTTAGGTATTATGCACAAACAAGTGGAAATAATACAGCAATAACTAAAGATTCAGTATTAAATATTCCTGATTATAACTTAGATCAATTATATGGTGCAACTTATGATATAGATTTAACTCAGCCTGCATGTACTGTTGATAAAGAAACTGGAAGAGTTATTTCAGGAAATAGAATAAAGAACTTAAAAGTCAATGGAGTAGATGTGAAAGATTCAGATAAATTTACTGTTGCAATCAATAATTACAGATATAATGGCGGTGGCGGTTTTATGAAAGCAGCGGGATTAAGTAATACTGATCCAAGCATAGTAACTTATGATTCTGGTAAAGCTCTTGGTGATGATGGACAGGTAAGAAGCTTAATGACAGCATATATAAAAAAACATGGAGAAATATCTCCTAAATGTTCAGTAAATTGGAGTACAGTAACAAGTATAGCCAAAGAAAAAAATGCTGCTTAAATAATAAAAAGAAGATAGAATACAAAACCGTGCATAAACAGATGTTTCTAGTATATGCATGGTTCTATTTTAGAAATTAATAAGTATTTACTTTGCAATAATTGTTTGTATTAGAAATTGTTTGAAGCTTGGAAAAAGTTCTTGCAATATAATTAGATAATATATATAATAATTATAGTAATCCGAGCATAATGCTTTGAATTGAATAAATTAATTGGATTTTGTGGTTGGTTTTTAGATGTTGACAAATGAAAAAATTGTTTATATAATCATTTAAGAAACTAAATTAAATAATCTGATGTCTTATCAAGAGTGGTGGAGGGACTGGCCCTATGAAACCCGGCAACCGAAATATTGTTTATCTCAATATTTATATGGTGCTAATTCCAGCAGCAGAGTAGCTGAAAGATGAGAGGATAAATTTGAGTTGTATTTATGCGCTGGAGATTTATTCTCTGGCGCTTTTGTTTTGAGGTGCATTATTAAAGTGATTAATAATTATTTTATTTTGCTGCCTTAGTTATCCGGAAACTAACAAAACAAAGTCAAAGGAGGAAATGTGTTTTGATAGAAATTAAACACGTAATTAAAAATTTTGGGGAAGCACAAGTTATAAAAGATGTATCGCTAAACATTAAAGAAGGCGAAATTTATGGAATAATAGGTCATAGTGGTGCAGGAAAATCTACATTACTTAGATGCATTAACGGTCTTGAATCTTATGATGGAGGATCAATAAATGTAATGGGGAAAGAAGTTTCTTCATTAGATGGCAGAAGTTTAAGGGAATTTAGAAAAGATTTGGGGATGATTTTTCAAAATTTCAATCTTATGCAGAGAAAGAATGTTTTTGATAATGTAGCTCTTCCACTTGAAGTATGGGGATATAATAAAAACGAAATCAAGGACAAGGTATCAAGATTACTGGATTTAGTTGGATTAAAAGATAAAAAATTAAGCAAGCCATCCGAGCTTAGTGGTGGTCAGAAACAAAGAGTAGCAATAGCAAGAGCATTAGCATTAGATCCTAAAGTATTACTGTGTGACGAAGCGACATCAGCTTTAGATCCTAAGATTACAAAAGATATTTTGGCATTACTTTCTAAGATAAATAAAGAACTAGGAATTACAATAGTCATGGTTACTCATCAAATGGAAGTAATAAAAGAAATATGTGAAAAAGTTGCATTATTAGATGGTGGAGAAATAAAAGCAGAAGGAAGAGCAGAAGATTTATTCTTAAAGCCTGGAAAGTCTCTTAAGAAATTCTTGGGTGAAGAAGATGATGAATTATTACCTGATGATGGAGTTAATATTAAGCTATTCTTCCCAAGTGATTCTTCAGAAAATGCGCTTATAACAAAAATGGCAAGAGAACTCGAAATAGATTTTTCAATAGTTTGGGGTAAGCTTGAAAGATTTAGAAGTGAAGTACTAGGGGGGCTTGTAATAAATATTAAAGAAGAAGATAAGGACAAGGTTATAAAATATCTTGAAAACAGAGATATCTTATTGGAGGTAATTGAATAATGAATGCGATAATAGTAAAAGCTTTAATAGAAACATTAGAGATGGTTTTTGCATCAACTATTGGTTCACTTATTTTAGGATTCATACCTGCAATAATCTTAACAGTTACTGCAAAGGATGGATTAAAACCTAATAAAATTGTTTATACTGTTTTAGATTTAATAATTAATATATTAAGAAGTTTTCCAGTTATCATATTAATGGTTGCAATAATACCTTTAACTAGATTTATTGCTGGAAAATCAATAGGCACAGAGGCAGCTATTGTTCCACTTACGATTGCAGCAGCTCCATTTGTAGCAAGAATAATAGAATCAGCACTTAGAGAAGTTGACAAAGGAATGATTGAGGCAGCAAAATCCTTTGGGGCATCAAATACTCAAATTATATTTAAGGTTATGCTTAAAGAAGCAATTCCTTCAATAGCATCTGGAATAACACTTACAATAATAAGTATTGTTGGGTATTCAGCAATGGCAGGAACAATTGGAGGGGGAGGACTTGGTCAAGTAGCAATAAGCTATGGTTATCAAAGATTCCAAACAGATTATATGGTAGTAACATGTATTGTCTTAATTATAGTGGTACAAGGACTACAGCTTATAGGCAATTATTTTTACAATAAATTATCAAAGTAGGGGGAAATAAACATGAAGAAAAAATCAATTTTATCAATAGTTTTAGCGGGAGTAGTTACACTAGGATTAGTAGGCTGCGGAAATGCTTCTAATACAGGAAGTTCAGATTCTAAAGAAGATAAGGTAATAAAAATTGGGGTTACACCAAAACCACATGAAGAAATAGTAAATGTGGCTAAGCCATTACTTGAAAAAGAAGGATATACAGTAGAAATAACAGAATTTAATGATTATAATCAACCTAACACTGCTGTAGAAGAAGGAGATTTAGATGCAAACTTCTTCCAACACACTCCATATTTAAATGAGCAAAATAAAGCTCAAGGATATCACTTAGTTTCAGTAGGAGCTATACATTTAGAACCAATGGGATTATATTCTCATAAGATTAAGAGCATAGATGAACTTAAAGATGGTGCTACAATCGCTATTCCTAATGATCCATCAAACGAAGCTAGAGCATTAAAGCTATTAGCAGGTAAGGGATTAATTAAAATTGCAGATGGTGAATTAGTTACACCAAAGGATATTACAGAAAATCCTAAAAATTTAAAATTTAATGAATTAGATGCAGCAACAGTTCCAAGATCAGTAGATGATGTTGATGCAGCTGTAATAAATGGAAACTATGCATTAGATGCTAACTTCACTCCAGCAAAAGATGCTATAATAATTGAAGATAAAGATTCAGAAGCAGCTAAACCTTATGCAAACATTGTTGTTGTAAAAGAAGGTAATGAAAATAAAGATAAAATTAAAGCTTTAATGAAAGCAATGACTTCACAAGAAGTTAAAGACTTTATAAATAAGGAATACAATGGATCAGTAATTCCAGTATTTTAGTTTTAGACATATAGAATTGTTATCTATTTGATTGTGTCTTATAGGATGATTTTTGAAAGAGTACTCTGAATGAAAGAGTACTCTTTCTTTTATATATTGAATTATTATTTAATTTATATAAATTTTATTATCATATTGCTAATTTAAATCATGAGTCTTTATTTATCCATATTAAATGTAATAGCAATTTATCATTGAAATTTATATAAGTAAGTATTTGCTCATATGAAGTTCATTATTGAAAACATATTTATTATTATAAGCAAGTGTGCAGAACTAAATCTTTAATAATTATCTGGAATAATGTATACTTTTAAGTATATTTAGGAAGATAATTTTAAAGGGGAATAAAAATATGAACATATCAGAGGTAAAGGTTAAATTACTTGGAAGTGATATATTAAGTATTATTAATGAATTCGTTAAAATTGAAGGATTAACATTAACAAGCATATCAATTAATAACGGAATATTATTAGAAGGAAATTTTAGAAAAAGAATTAAAATAGAATTTGCAGTAAAAGTAGAATTAATTGAATGTATGCAAAATAAAATTAATTTTAGAGTAGTTGAGGCAAAGATTTTAAACTTAGGAGTATTTAGGGTTTTTAGAAGTTTTGCATTAAAACAATTGTTAAAGTTATTTAAAGAATATGGGATACATAGTCAAAAAGATAGAGTGATAGTAGATGTTAACACAGTACTTAAGGATGTGCCTTTTGTTGAGCTTAATATTGATGAGATATTTATGAAAAGATCTGAGTTATGGGTGGAAGCTAGTAATGTTAATATTTCTATAGCAGGAAATTTGATAAAGAAGATAGAAGTGGAAGAAGCTAATGAAGAAGATGAAGAGGCAAAGTTAGCATTAGAAATTACGGAAAAAGTTGAAGACAGCTATTCAAAAGGAAGAAAAATTGTAGAGGACAAGCTTCCTGAGTTTACTGAGAAATACAAAGAATACATATTTATACTGCCTGATATAATTTCGCTGATTTATAGATTGCTTAAGGATAAACGAGTACCTATAAAGACTAAATTAATAATGTCAGCAGCTATAGGTTATGTAGCAATGCCAAGTAATTTAATACCTAATAAGATACCTTTTGTAGGAGCAATTGATGATATTGGAGTTATACTATTTGCACTAAATAAAGTTCTTAAAGATATTCCGTTATCAATAATAGTAGAGAATTGGCAAGGTAGAAATGATTTGGTCATAGTATTACAAAAAGGCGTTGAATATTTAATGGATTTTACTAAAGCTGGCAATGTGGAAAAGTTATACTCTGTTATTGCAGAATTATCTACATTATAAAAGCTTTCTGATATTTAGGATATAATATTAGTTAGAAAATATCAAATAAGAAAGGGTAAATACAATGGCTAAAAAAGTTTATGCTATACAATATGGATATGATTTAAAAAATGATAAAAAAGTAGAGAATATTATAGTTAATACGTGGGGAGAATGTTTAGGATACGTTAAAGGAGTAAAAGGAGCTAAATATAAGAGCTTTGAAAACTTAGAAGATGCAAAAGCATATTTAAATGAAGGAAATAGAATGTTAAAAAAGAGCGATGAGAATTATCCTAAAGACTGCCTTCATGCTTATGTTGATGGAAGCTATAATTCTTCAGATGGAAGATACTCATATGGTTTAGTATGTGTAAATAATAATGTGGTAGAATACATAGAAAGTAATGCGGAAAAGGATTCATCAGAAAAAAACATAAGGCAAATAGCAGGTGAGCTTAAAGGAGCTCTTAAAGCTGCTCAATATGCTTTAAGGCAAGGTCAAAAAAAATTAGTTATATTTCACGACTATGAAGGAATAGCTCATCATGCAACTGGCTCATGGGAAAGAAAAGAAGAATCTTCAATGGAATATTATGAAAATATGCAAAAGCTAATGAATTCTGGGATTGAAGTAATATTTGTTAAAGTGGATAGTCATACAGGTGATTTATTTAATGAACTTGTGGATGAGAAATGTAAGGAAGTTCTAGGAATACCTTCTGATAAAGCAGTCGAAAAATTACTTAAAAAAAACATTATAGAAGTTTCTAGTATTGAAGTAAAAAATCAAATATTAAGTGTAGCGCCATCTTCTGATAATCACATAATTATAAGTGGTAGTGATAATAAAAATGAAATCTTAGATGAAATAATAGAAGAAAATAGTGAAGAAGCTGATGAGCAAAGTAGATTTAAAGAAATTGTAAGCTTGTATAAAAATAATTCTAAAGAATGCAAAAAAATAGTTTCAAAATTGTTAAGCAAGGAAAAAGAAAAATTTATTTTATATTTATTGGAACAGCTTTAGGGGATTTCATCTTTAATTTGAAATAAGAAGTAATCATTCAATAAATTAACTTGGATAACTTCTTGATTACTACATAATCTACTTATAGAAAATTAAATTAATATTAAAGAGGTGTTGATTATGGAAAGATTCTCAAAAGGAATGATGGCAGGGATTTTAATAGGAGTGGCTGTTGAAATGGCAATGATGCCATACTATGATGATAGAAGCCCTCAAAGAACAATGAAAAGAGCAGGAAGAAGAATGAGAAATATGGCTGAGTCTACTTATCATGGAATTCATGGCTGGATGAGATAATAAATAGAGTAGCTACAAAAAATTGAATTTTAATAATGCTACATTTTGGATAAAAAGACATGAGCGGTTTTCATGTCTTTTTATTTTTTGTTTATTTTATTTATATTTTTTGGCATAAAAATGGATAATACAATTAAATTATATAAAATTTGGGGTACGTTTATATTTTTGTGCAGTTTTTTATAAATTTATGTTATAATTAAGGAAAAATATATTAATCGATTAAAGAATTTGTTGAATAGAGAAGGATTGAAAAAATGGAAATTCTATCACTAGGAGAAAAAATTAAAAAACGAAGAAAAGAATTAAATATGACATTAAAAGATCTAGCTAAAGACAGAATAACTCCAGGACAAATTAGTTTGGTTGAGTCTGGTCGCTCAAATCCATCAGTTGACTTATTAGAGTACTTAGCAAATGCACTAAATACTACAGTAGAATATTTAATGGAATCGGAAGAAAGCCAAGCAGAAAAAATAAGCTTATACTATGAGCAGGTAGGAGAATCTTGTATATTACAAGGTGACTATGAAAAAGGACAAAGATATATTGATAATGCTTTATATTATTGCGAAAAGTATAATTTGGAGTATAGGAAGGCAGTAATATATTTTATTACAGCAAAATCTTATATGTATAAAAAGGATTTCCCTTTAGCTCAAAAATTTTTCTTGTCTGCAAATGTAATTTTTGTTAAAAGTAATAACTATGAACAAATAATAAAAACTTTTTTAAACCTAGCTAATATAGCTTTAGAATTAAAAGCTTATCATTCTGCCAGCAGTTACTTAAAGCAAGCAGAAAAAGTTTACCTTGATAATAAAGTTGTAGATGATTTCTTAATGGGAGAAATCTATTATAATATGTCTAGAACTTATTATGATGTAGAAGATTTAGAATCGGCATTAAAATACTCATATTTAGCAAAGGAAAGATTTGAACAAATATATAATGATGAAAATTACGCAAAAAATTTATTTGGCCTAGCAGAAGAGTTTAACAAAAAAGGTGATTTAATAAATGCTATAAAATACTCAAAGAAAACGTTAGAGGTATATAAAAAAATACAATATAACAAGAGCATAGTAAATATAGAGCATAACTTGGGTAAATTATTTTATGAATTAGGAGATTTAGAAGAATCAATCAAGCATTATGAAATATCTAGAAATGTTAGTGCTCAAAATCATGTAGGTCATATCAATGATATATTGATAGATATATGTACATGTTATTTAAAATTAAAAAATATTGAGCAATGCAGTAAAATATTAAAAAATATAGAAAACAGTATTGATGAAAATGACGTTGATAGAAAAATAAAATGTAAGTTAATTAAATATACTTTGTTTAATATTGAGGACAAAATTGAACAAGCAGAAACTGTATTAATTGATACGTATGTTTTAGCAAAAGATAGTGGAAGATTAGCTAAAGCAGGAGAATTAGCTATGAGGGTCGGGAAATATTTCATAGATAAAAAAGAAGAGGAAGAAGCAGCCTATTATTTGAATCAAGGAATAAAATTATTTAATGAAGCTGAGAAATTAGAAAATTAAAAGGCAAAAAACTAAGAGTAAATGGGTGATATATTTTGGAAATACTGTCTACTGGTGAAAAAATAAAAAGAGCTAGGATATTTAAGGGAATTACATTAAAAGAATTATGTGAAGATAAAATATCAATAGCTAAGATGAGCTGCATAGAGAATGGGAAGATCAAAGCAGATAAAGAATTACTTAAATATATAGCGAAAAAAATTGAAATTGATTTAGAATACTTAATAGAAGATGTTTATGAACAAATATCTAATAACTTAAAAATAATGAAAAAGAATGTTTCATGTGATACTGATTCAGAAAATAAATTAAGAGATAATTTAAATTATGCACTTAAGTATAAGTATTATGATTTAGCTTTCGACTTAATACATATATTATTCTCTTACTATGTAGAGGAAAATAAGGTCGAAAATATTCAATTAATAGTGTCTCAATACTATGATTTATATCAAAGAGATAATACAGAAGAAAATACTATAATATATTTTAAAGACATGGCTAGATATCTTTCTCAAAATGGAGAATATATAGAAGCAATTTCTTATTATAGTAAGCTCAGAGAAATGTTCGAACAGAAAAAAGAAATGGTTATTAGTGAATATTGCTTAATAAGCTATAATGAAGCTTTATGCTATCAAAATTTAAAAAAATTAGATGAGGCTTATGCCATTCTCTCAGGAATTATAGAATATGTTGATAATCTTAAGACTGATGAAAGTAAGGGGAAAATTTATCACATATACGCAGCTATATGCATTAAATTAAAAAAAGACTGTGTAGATAAATATAAGAAGAAAGCTTTCGAATACCAAAAGTATAATCCTATTTTATTGGCACTATCTCATGGAAATTATGGAAGGTATTATTTTGAGGTTGGTGAAAAGGAAAAGGCAATTAAAGAAATAGAGGAAGGAATTAAGATATTCCCAAGAGATAATATCGAAAAAAATGTGGAATTTTTAAATTATTGTACTGGAATTCTGATAGATAATTCAGAGTACGAAATAGCATGTAAAATAACAGAAGAATCATTAAATAAAGCAATTATTACAAACAATATAAAATTAATTGAAAAATCGTATTATTTAAAAGGAATAATACTTCAAAAAATGGATAGATACTTGGAAGCTGAAAAATATATGAATTTATCTTTAGATTCATTATTTAAATTTGGTACAAGAGAAGAAAGAAAGAATCGTTATATGGATATGGGAAAGCTTTATTATAAATTAGGATCAACAACAGATTCATTAAAGTATTTTAATTTAGCTCTTTCTGTAGATAAGAAAATTTGACCTGTTGTAAAATGAAATTGAACTAATAAAAAATCCATAGTTGATTATTC
>NZ_LZZL01000018.1:0-82919 GCF_002006495.1 Clostridium sp. BL-8 | reverse complement strand
TTTTATAAATATAATTATGCTATATGCATAGTAATATCATAAATGTTTATAATAATTAATAATTAATTTTAATTATAAAGATAATGGAGGAAGAGAGTATGAAATTAGTAGATAGTGCTGAATTTAGAAGTCAAATAGAAAGTGGTGTTACACTTGTAGATTTTTCTGCAACTTGGTGTGGACCTTGTAAAATGTTAGCACCAGTGCTTGAAGGTTTATCAGGTGAAATGGAAGATAAGGTTAATTTTATAAAAGTTGACGTAGATCAAAGCCCAGACTTAGCAAGCGAATTTCAAATATCAAGTGTACCAACTATGATTGTTTTTAAAAACAATGAGAAGGTAGATCAGCTTATAGGATTTTTACCAAAGGAAAAAATTAAAGAAGTAATTGAAAATAATTTATAAAATATTTTTTTGATTATGCCTTAAGAAACATAGTATAGATAAAAATATACTATGTTTTAATTTAAACTATATATATTGGATAAAATTAAATTTTTAGAAATTTAGAATTGGATAGTTTATTGGTAAAAAGAAATGAGTCAAAAGTTGAAACTAATAGAATTATAATATCCTTTAATGTTGGAGGAAGAAATATGAGTGATAGGTATGATATTGCAATAGTAGGAAGTGGTCCAGCAGGTTTGTCGGCTGCATTAAATGCAAAGATAAGAAAGAAAAAATTTATTATTTTTGGAAATAAGGAACTTACCAGCAAGCTTGCAAAAGCTCATGAGATAAATAATTATTTAGGCTTTTATAAAAAGAGTGGAAAAGAACTTCAAGAGGAATTTAGTAATCATATAAAAGAAATGGATATAAGCATAACAGAAGAAAAAATTAACAATATATATGCAATGGGCGATTATTTTGCTTTAATGGTAAATGAAAAAATGTATGAGGCAACATCAGTGATAATAGCCACAGGAGTCGAATATGGAAAACTATTTGATGGAGAAGAAAGGTTACTTGGAAAAGGTGTAGGATATTGTGCAACTTGTGATGCACCTTTATACAAAGATAAGGTAGTTACAATAGTATCATATAATAAACATGAAGAGGAAGAGGCTAATTTCATTGCATCAATTGCATCGAAAGTTTATTATATTCCTATGTATAAGGAAGAAGTTGAAGTTGATTCATCTATTGAAATTATAAGAGATGTACCTGTGAGTATTTTAGGAGAAGAGAAAGTGAATAAGCTTAAGCTTAAAAATTCAGAAATTGATACGGATGGTATTTTTATATTAAGAGATAGTATTTCTCCAGGACAATTAGTACCAGGGCTTAAAATAACGGATAATCATATTGAAGTAGATAGATTGATGGCAACCAGTATAAAAGGATGCTTTGCAGCAGGAGATGTTGTTGGAAAGCCATATCAATATATTAAATCAGCAGGTGAAGGCAATATAGCAGCATTATCAGCAGTAAGTTATGTAGATTCAATTAGCAAGAAGTGATTTATGTAAGGCACAATAAAATTTAATTTGCATAAACAATGCAATGATTATAGGAGAAAGATTATGGATGAATGTAAATATGAGAGTATTAAATTAGATAATCAGGTTTGTTTTTCACTATATGCAGCATCAAGAGAAATAATAAAATTATATAAACCTGTTTTGGATAAATTCAATCTCACATACACGCAATATATTGCAATGCTTGTCTTATGGGAAGATGAAAAAAGTACTGTAAAAGATATAGGGAAAAGACTACATTTAGATTCAGGAACACTAACTCCATTACTTAAGAAGATTGAAGGTATGGGATTAGTAACAAGATATAGAGATGTAAATGATGATAGAGTTGTAATAGTTGAGCTAACCGAAAAGGGAAGAAGTTTAAAAGATGAAGTAACTGAAGTGCCAAATGAAATAGCCTGCAAGGTAAAAATGCCAATAGAAAAACTTATGGTTTTGAAAAAACATTTGGACGAATTGTTAATGAATTTAGGATGCTAAATAGATATAATTAATGATAAAAACTCTGAGAATATAGAAGCTCTCAGAGTTTTTATTATAAAAAATATAACATTGTTTTAAATCATCTTATAATGATATAATTAGGTACACAGAATTTAGGCATATTCTTCATGTGCCTTATGTAAATAATTCGGGAGGAATGCATATGGAAGAGATCATTGATAAGTTAAAAGGAAATGAATTTTTTAAAGATCTTACTGTTGATGAAATAAGAAAGCTGATTTCCAGTATTCCATATTCTTTAAAGGCATATAAAAAAGGAGAAATTATTGCAAATGAAGAAGATGAATGCACTAGCTTAGGTTTTGTTTTAGATGGTACAGTAGAAATTCAGAGAATATATCTTAGCGGGAAACAAATTATATTAAAGAGATTAAGCAATGGAGATGTATTTGGAGAAGCATTAGTTTTTTCAAAAAAATCTAATTATCCATCAACAGTTATGGCTTTTTCGGAATGTAATATATTATATATAAATAGATCAGATATATTAAAGTTATGCACAATGGATGAAAGAGTTCTTGGAAATTTTATGTCTGCATTGAGTAATAAAATATTCATGCTAAATTCAAAAATAAAAAGTATTGCATTTAAAAGTATTAAACATAAAGTGATTAATTATATTTTAGAACAGGCAAAATTGCAAAGAAGCAAAACGGTTAAACTTAAAGAAAGTAAAGAGGAAATTGCAGCATCAATGGGGATACCTAGGCCATCTTTATCAAGAGAGCTTATGAATCTTAGGGATTTAAATTATATAGAGTTTGATAGAAATATAATTACTATCTTAAATATTGAAGAGTTAGAAGAAGAATTATTTGATTAGGCATATAAAAATAAATTATAGACTCAATATGCGCGAATATTAATCTAATATTTATTTAGTTGTGCCTTAGTTTAGGAGTATTATGAAAAGTATTACGAAATCACAGTTAAAGGAATTAGAAATTTTTAATAATGTATTAGAATCTTCATTAGATGAACTCGAGGAATTTGGAGAAATTAAAAAGTGCAAGGTAGGAAGTCATCTCTTTAGAGACAAGGAAAATATTAACACTCTATATGTTGTAATAAGTGGAAATGTATCATTATATAAATTAAATGAAAATGGGCAAAAACGCGTGATTTTTATATTGGGAAAAGGTAAAGTGGTCAATGAATCAATGATGGATTTACCTGCATCAGTTAATTGCGAAATATTTGAAGAAGCTCAAATCTTAAGCTATGATAAAAATATATTTTTAAGTATTATGGAAAAAGATTTTAATCTTACAAAGAATGTTATGTATTCCTTAGATATGAAGGTTAGAAGATTATATCGACAGTTAAAAAATTCAACAGGAGTTTTGAAAATGGAAAAGAAGCTTGCTGCAAAGCTTTGGAAATTGAGCAAGGATTACGGAGTAAAATGTGATAGTGGTGTAATAATTAATATGAATATAAGTGTTACATATTTAGCAGATCTTCTAGGGTCAAAAAGAGAAACAATATCTAGATCCCTTAAAATACTTTCAAATGAAAAGTTAATAGAATACGATAATAAAAAAATAAAAGTTATAAAGCAAGAAAAATTATCTCAATTTTTTAAAGCACCGTGATGAAAATCACGGTGCTTTAAATTTTAATAACTTATAATTAAGTTAAAAATATGTGTGCTTATGAAAGGGGAAATTATAGTATGTTTTGTGAAGAATTTAACAGTGTTATTATGGCAGCAAAGGCAAAAGTTAATTTATTAAAGAAAAATTCTCTAGGATATTTCTTGAGTTCTATGCTTGCAGGACTTTATGTAGGTATGGGGATCATGCTCATATTCACTATTTGAGGGTTATTAAGTGCCAGTAATTCACCTGCAACAAAAATAGTAATGGGAGTATCATTTGGTATCGCACTTAGCTTAGTTATTATGGCTGGTTCGGAACTTTTCACAGGAAATAATTTTATAATGACAGCAGCTTCTTTAAGTAAAGAAGTAAAGTGGAGCGACACATTAAAAGTATGGATAGTTTGTTTTATAGGTAATTTAGTAGGATCTATTATTGCAGGATATATGTTTTATGCAACTGGGCTTTCAGCAGGAGCAGTTGGAGAATTTATTGCAAAGACCTCGGCCACAAAAATGAGTATTCCATTTTTACCATTATTGATGCGCGGAGTATTTTGTAATATTTTAGTTTGTTTAGCTACCTGGTGTAGTTTTAAATTAAAAAGTGAATCTGGAAAGCTTATTATGATATTTTGGTGCTTGTTTGCATTTATAACTGCAGGCTTTGAGCATAGCGTTGCAAATATGACTCTTTTAACAATTGGGTTGCTTAATCCAGGAGCAGCTAATGTTAGCGTAATGGGTTATGCATATAACATTGGAGTAGTAACACTTGGAAATATAATTGGTGGAGCAGTATTTTTAGCATTACCTTATTATATAATTTCAAGAAAAAAGTAAAGGAGTGAGTTTATGGGATATAAATTAAGTAAAAACAATATAAATGATATTTTTGAACAATTATCAGAAGAATATGTAATATATGCACCTAAGTTATTTGCAGGAGAAGGTACTTATTCTGATACTGATAGAGTGCGTTATGGAGAAATAAAAGTAGTAGATGATATAGTATTTGATAAGAAGGCGGAATATTCATACAAAGAAGTATTGCTTCCTATTTCACAGACACTATTTTTCTTTACAGAAGATTCTATAAAAGAAGCAGATGCGCCTAAAAAAGGAGCAATTATATTTTTAAGAAGCTGTGATTTGCATGCAGTTAAACGTATGGATGATATTTACTTAAGAAATGGACAAGAAGATCATTATTATAAAAGAATAAGAGAAAATGCAAAATTCATATTAATGGGATGTGAAAATTCCTTTGAAAACTGCTTTTGTGTAAGTATGGAAACTAATAAGACAGATGAGTATAATGCATATTTAAAAGTAGAAAATGATTTTGTTTTTGTAGATATAAAGGATGAAGAATTAGAAAAAATATTTATTGATAATGAAAAAGTAGAGGTTAAGCCTGATTTTGTCACAAGTAATAATGTAAGCGTTTCTATACCAGAAGACCTTTCTTTAGATGTTATGAAATCAGAAATGTGGAAGGAGTATAGCAGTCGTTGTATTGCTTGCGGAAGATGCAATTTTGTATGTCCTACCTGTACTTGCTTTACAATGCAGGATGTTTTTTATACTGATAATGGAAAAGCAGGGGAAAGACGAAGAGTGTGGGCAGCTTGTCATGTAGACGGATTTACCAATATGGCAGGAGGCCATAGTTTTAGATTAGATAAAGGACAACGTATGCGTTTTAAAGTGTTGCATAAAGTTTATGATTATAAGAAGAAATGGGGATATCACATGTGCGTTGGATGTGGAAGATGTGATGATATATGTCCAGAATATATATCCTTCTCTAATTGTGTAAACAAATTAAATGATGGTATGAAAGAGGTGTCACAAAATGAGTAAAAATGAATATATTCCTTTTTTATCAGAAATTAAAGAAGTAATTAAACATACAGAAATAGAGTATACTTTCCGTATGGAATTTCATGGCGATGTAAAACCTGGGCAATTCTTTGAAGTTTCACTCCCAAAGTTTGGTGAAGCACCTATTTCAGTAAGCGGTATAGGTGATGGAACTGTAGATTTAACAATAAGAAGAGTTGGTAAAGTAACTAATGAAATTTTTAATAATTATATTGGAGACAAATTATTTTTAAGAGGACCCTATGGAAATGGATTTGATCTTGAAAATTATAAAGGAAAAGAATTAATAGTAGTTGCAGGAGGTACGGGACTTTCTCCAGTAAGAGGGGTTGTAGATTATTTTGTAAAAAATCCAAGTAGTGCAGAAGGCTTTACTTTAATTGCTGGCTTTAAATCACCAAGTGATGTTTTATTTAAAGATGATATTAAAGTGTGGAAAGATAACATTAATCTTATTTTAACTGTGGATAATGCAGAAGAAAATTATGATGGAAATGTAGGGATGGTTACAAAATATATTCCTGAGCTTCCGATTAAGGATATTAATAATGCAGTAGTTATAGTAGTAGGACCTCCTGTTATGATGAAATTCACTGTAGCAGAATTTTTAAAACGAGGAATACAAGAAAACAATGTCTGGATTTCTCAAGAAAGAAAAATGTGTTGCGGAATTGGTAAATGTGGACATTGTAAAATAGACGACACTTATATTTGTTTAGATGGACCTGTTTTTAATTATTCAAAGGGTAAATCCTTAATAGATTAGGAGGAATGCAGCTGTGGATTTAAATACTAAAAAAATCAAAAAAAATGCTTTCAGAGTTACAAAAGTAAGAGGAGTAACTGCTTCTAGAGTTAGGGTTCCAGGTGGACATTTAGATGCAGAACTACTAGGAAAAATACAAGAAATCTCAGAGAAATATGGTAATGGTACAGTTCATATAACTACTCGTCAAGGTTTTGAAATTCCAGGAATAAGATTTGAAGATATGGATAAGGTTAATGAATTATTACAGCCTATTATTGAAAAATTAGATATAAATCAAGAGGTTCCAGGAAAAGGATATACAGCAGCTGGAACTCGAAATGTGTCTGCATGTATTGGAAATAATGTTTGTCCATTTGCTAACTATAATACAACAAACTTTGCAAAGAAAATTGAAAAGGCAATTTTTCCAAATGACTTACACTTTAAAATTGCATTAACAGGCTGTCCTAACGATTGTATTAAAGCTAGAACTCATGATTTTGGCATAATTGGAATGACAGAGCCACAATATAATATTGATAGATGTGTAAGCTGCATGGCATGCGTGAAAGCCTGCAAGAAAAAATCAGTAGGTGCACTTGAAGCTGTTAATTATAAAATTGTAAGAAATAAAGAAAAATGTATTGGCTGTGGTGAATGTGTAAATGCATGTCCAACAGGTGCATGGACAAGAAGTAAAGAAAAATATTATAAGTTGGTTCTTATGGGAAGATCGGGAAAGAAGAATCCACGTCTTGCTGAAGATTTCTTAATTTGGACTGATGAAGAAAGTATAATCAAAATAATATTAAATACCTATAAGTTTGTTGAAGAATATATAGATAAAGATGCTCCGGGTGGAAAAGAACATATAGGATATATTATTGATAGAGTTGGGTTTGATGAATACAAAAAATGGGCTTTAAAAGGCATAGAATTCCCAGAAAAGACTATTATTAAAGACCGTATTTACTGGAGTGGAATACATTTCTGCTAAGATTAAAAATAATTATAAAGGATTTTTTGAGTTGTAACAAATGATACAGATTCTTCTCTATATTAAAGGTAAAATAAGTTCATAAGGTAATTCAAGAAAAGATGTCCAAAAGAAAATATACACAAAAATTTATTTTATCCTATAGCTAGCATCAGTAACACTCAAACTTCTTTAATCTGGAGATAACGGATGCACGCTCTTGGATAAGTTCAACTAAGATTCATATGGAGATCAAACTACACCTGAATCAAGTTTCACTTGATAAAATTTAAATTACGGAGGAGATATTAAGATGGATAATAAAATGTTTTGTTTTCAATGTCAAGAAGCAGCAGGATGTACAGGCTGTACTGTAAGAGGAGTATGTGGTAAGACTCCAGATCTTGCAAAAATGCAGGACTTATTAATATATACAACTAGAGGATTATCAGAAGTAGCAACAAGAGCTAGAGAACAAGGTATTACAGTGTCTCAAGCTATTAATACTACAGTTACAATGAATCTTTTCACTACTATAACTAATGCTAATTTTGATAAGGAAGTATTTTATGGAAGAGTAAAAGATACTTTAAAATTAAAAGAAGAATTATTAGCAAAATTAAATAATAAGGAAAATTTAAGTACAGCAGCTTTATATACAGCTGAAACTAGAGATGAAATGGAAGCTAAGGCAGAAACAGTTGGAGTATTAGCTACTGAAAATGAAGATATAAGAAGTTTAAGAGAACTTATTACTTATGGATTAAAAGGATTATCTGCATACATGAAACATGCAAATGCTTTAGGATATGAAGATGAAAATATATGTGCATTCATGCAAAAAGCATTATCATTAACTGTAGATAATAATGTAACAATAGACGAATATATAGCATTAACTTTAGAAACAGGAAAGGTTGGTGTTGATGGAATGGCTTTATTAGATAAAGCTAATACAGAAAGTTATGGTAATCCAGAAATAACAAAAGTTAATATAGGAGTAGGTAAGAATCCAGGAATCTTAATCTCAGGACATGACTTAAAAGACTTAGAACAATTATTAATCCAAACAGAGGGAACAGGAGTAGATGTTTATACTCACTCAGAAATGTTACCAGCGCACTATTATCCTCAATTAAAGAAATATTCACACTTAGTAGGTAACTACGGAAATGCCTGGTGGAAACAACCAGAAGAATTTGAAGGTTTTAATGGACCAATACTTATGACAACTAACTGTATAGTTCCTCCAAAGGATAGCTATAAAGGAAGACTATACACTACTGGTGCATCAGGATATGAAGGATGTACTCATATTGCAGCTGATGAAAATGGAAAGAAAGATTTCTCAGTTATTATAGAACAAGCTAAGAAATGTGCAGCTCCAACTCAAATTGAAGAAGGAGAAATCGTAGGTGGATTTGCTCATAATCAAGTATTGGCATTAGCTGATAAAGTAGTTGATGCTGTTAAGTCAGGAGCTATAAAGAAATTCTTTGTAATGGCTGGCTGCGATGGTAGACAAAAGTCTAGATCATACTACACAGACTTTGCGGCTGCGCTTCCAAAAGATACAGTTATATTAACTGCAGGTTGTGCAAAATATAAATATAACAAGTTAGATTTAGGAGATATCGGTGGAATTCCAAGAGTTTTAGATGCAGGACAATGTAATGACTCTTATTCATTAGCAGTAATAGCATTAAAACTTAAAGAAGTATTTGGTCTTGAAGATATAAATGAATTACCAATAGCATTTAATATTGCATGGTACGAACAAAAAGCAGTAATAGTATTATTATCTCTATTACACTTAGGAGTAAAGAACATTCACTTAGGACCAACACTTCCAGCTTTCCTTTCAGCAAATGTAGCTAAAGTTTTAGTTGAAAACTTCGGTATTGGCGGAATTACAAATGTTGAAGATGATATGGAAATGTTTTTGAAATAAAAATTGAAGAGTATTTACTACAGTATTGAATTGATATAATTCAAAAGATACATTAGTAAAAGCTGCATAAGTATTTAGAATAACATCGAATCTTTAAACAACATTAATTAAATGGAGTTAAAGGTTCGATGTTAATTTTTAAATTATATGATAAAAAATTATATTGAAAAATATTTTTAGGAAAAATTTATGAGAATATATTTCTATGGATTCTAATACCATTACTATGTATGAGTGCATATAAACATCTAAAAAGTACTAAGAAATTTTATGAAACTTTTATAAATGCTTTAAAATAATTTTAATATTAGATTATAGAATAATCTAATAGCCAATTAGTGTGCTTAAAAAAGCGAATGAAGAAAAGTTCTCTTTAAATAGAATAGGCAGGAATTTTAATGATTTACAATCTAAGATTTCACGCTTATACTGATAGGTAGAAGTATACCTATTTAAGTGAGGATGATTGTTATGAATAAAAGAGAATGGGAATATCCCTATGACCTATTTATAAAAAGTATTGCTCAAAAAATACGCAGCGTCAATGATAAGAAATTGAAGGAGTATAATTTGTCTTCGTCTCAAGCTTCATTGCTTGAAATCCTTGAACGAGGAGTAAGAAATGGTGAGGAGATAACCCGTAAGAATATGGAAAAGCTTCTTAAGCTGAAGGGACCATCCATAACAAATTTAATTAATGGTTTGAAAAGCAAAGGCTATATAATACGAAGCACTGGGGTTACTGATGCCCGAACATTTCAAATAGAAATTACGCCCAAGGGATACCAACTGGTACGGGAAATGGAAGAAGTATTTGGAGAGACAGAGCAGCAGATGCTAAAGGGTATGACTGAAGAGGAGAAAAAAGTTTTCGTAGATTTACTTATTAGAGCTTACAAAAATTTGGGGGGGGACTAGGTATCAAATAAAAAAGCATACTTTGCTTTTTTTATTTGATACATTAGGTAGATGTCTACATAAATACTGAGTGCATTACCTCTGAAACAGTACAAAATTGTTAAGTGGTATAGCATAAGTGTTAATAAAGTCAATTTGCAGGAAATAATGTAACAACCACGAGTTTTACAGCTTAAATATAGAATAAAGGAGATAGTAACTATGACAAATTATATAAAAAAATTAAAAGAGTTAAATAAAGATTCATTACTTGAGGCTGGAGGCAAGGGTGCTAACCTTGGTGAACTGATAAATGCTGGGCTTCCTGTGCCACCGGGTTTTGTAGTTACAACAAATGCATATGGTGTTCATCTTGATGTATCAGGATTAACGGAAAAGATAGTAAGTAAGCTTCAAAATCTATCAATAGATGATATGAAGAAAGTAGAAGAGGCAAGTGAATGTATTTCATCCTGGATTGAGGAAGCCTCTATGCCTGACATAATTGAAAAAGAGCTAGGAAGCGCTTATGACAGCTTATGCAAGGAAGTTAATGGTAATGGAAAATTAGCTGTAGCAGTACGTTCAAGCGCAACTGCAGAGGATTTGCCCACAGCTTCATTTGCAGGACAGCATGAAACCTATTTGGGGATTTACGGAAAAGAAGCTGTGTTTGAATATGTAAAAAAATGCTGGGCAAGTCTCTGGTCTCCTCAAGCTATAACATACCGAATGAGCATGAACTTTGATCACCTTAAGGTTGATCTAGCAGTAGTTGTTCAAGCTATGATACCATCAGAAGCAGCAGGGGTAATGTTCACTGCCAATCCTGTAAGCGGAAATAAGGATGAGATAATGATAAGTGCAGGGTATGGTCTTGGAGAAGCTGTTGTAAGTGGATTAATAACTCCAGATTCCTTCATTCTGACCAAAGAAGGAAATGTGAAAGAAAAGATACTTGGCTCAAAGGCAATTCGTATCAGGCTTACCGAAAACGGCACAGTTACAGAAAAGGTGCATCAGTCGAAGCGTGAGATTTACTGTCTTGAGGAAAAAGAACTAATGCAGCTTAAGACTTTAGCACAGCTTGTCGAGAGACATTATGGCAGCTATCAAGATACTGAATGGGCACTTTCAAATGGAAAAATTTATCTTCTACAGGCAAGGCCTATTACTACAATATTTAGTAATAATGAGGCGTGTACTTACGAGAATTTTGATATACTTGGACCTAATGATAATATAATCTATCAAGGTAAAAAAGCTCCGTTAGCTTTTCAAAGTTTGGTAGAACACACTCCATACCCCCATACACCTTTGGATTTTGCATGTTTCAGACATTTCTATAGTGGTATAAATACTTCCTTTGCAGATGCAGGTCTTTCTCTTCCCAAGGAGAAAAACAAACCTGTTGAAAGAGAAAGTGGTTGCGTGGCTTTAAGTTATAGTGGACCAACAATCTCTGTCGCTACTTTATGGAAAGCACCAACAAACTTAATTAAGAATTTATTCGTTAAATCTCAATATTCTGCTGAGGATTTTAAAAAAGAAATAGACGCTTGGATCAAAAAAACTGAAGTTGAAGTGAAGCAGGCAAATGATGCAGGAAAGCTTGTAAAGCTTATTGAAGAAGCACTTAAGGATTATGAAAGTTTCGTTTATAAAAGATTTTCTGTTGTAGGCATGCCTAGTGAATTCAATGAATATAAGGTTACAAAACTCATTAAGAAAGCTGTAGGAAAAGAAAGATCTCAAGAGTTAAAGGAAACCCTTCAAAGAGCATTGCCCTTTAAAACAGCTCTTCAGAATAAAGCATTGCTTAGAATGGCTCATGTAATAGCAGTAAACGGAAAGGACAGTAAGGCTTATAGGGAAGAATTGAAAAGCTTTTTAGAGGAATTTGGAGACAGACCAGCAATCGGTGCGGGACGTATGTTATCACCAGATACATGGAAAGAAAAACCAGAACTGCTTGACGATATTATTGATGCATTGCTTTGTGATACTACGGATAATAATCTGGAAGAAAGCTTTAAAAAACAAGAAGATGCTTATTTGGCTGCAAGAGAAACCATAAAAAAAGGATTGAAACCGGCAGATTATAAAAAGTTTATTGAAATCCTAGATAAGATAAGAAGCACAATAATTATCAGAGAAGAAAGTGTTTTTTATTTGGAGAAGGTGGCCGGCTGTTTGCATAGAATGGCATTAAAGCTTGGAAGGTTTCTTGAAAAAGAAGGGGTTATTGATAAAGAACAAGACGTATTTTTTATCTTTCTTGAGGAGTTAAGTGGGGCGGCTTCAGGGAAAATAAAGTTTGGAGAAAAGATTGAGAAGAGAAAAAGTGCTTTCGAAAGGGTATATGCTGCCCATAATAATGGGGTACATTGGTTCTTTTCTACAGGTTCTTTTCCGATATTTGAAACAAAGCAAAGAAAAGAACAGAAGGAAACTTCTAATTCCATCAAGGGAAGTGCTGCAAGTAAAGGAATATATGAAGGTAAGGTATGTATAGTAAAGAGTCCAGCTGAATTCAAAAAGCTAAAAAAAGGTGATGTACTTGTTTCAACCTATACCTCTCCAATATGGACACCGCTTTTTAAAGTGGCAGGTGCGGCGGTTACTGAAATAGGAAGCGCAAGTTCACATGCAGCTATTGTAGCAAGAGAATATGGTATTCCTGCTGTTGTAGCTATTGATAACGCTACAAGCTTACTTAGAGATGGACAAAAAATACGGGTAGATGGCACAAATGGAATTATAACTTTGTTGGATTAGATAATGGGTGATAGTTACTTCAATACAATAAAAAAATGGTAGATAGTTAACTTAATAACTATTTACCACTTTCTTTATAGCTGAAATATTATTTACAAGAGCTACATGATATTTTCTTCATCTTCTCTTTTTATATCATTTTCATAATAATTTAAATCAACTTCATCTAAAGGAATAACTTTAGTTTTATGCTTTACCTTATACCATACATATAAGATAATGAATAGTGGAATTCCAATATAAGAAGCAATCAATCCCTGCCAGTCAACGCCATCAGGTTTTATACATGAATAACCTTGTCCAAGGATGATTATTATACACATTAATAGTGCTAATATAGGTCCAAATGGATATAAACTTGCTTTATACTTTAAGCTTCCTAAATCTTTTCCTTGATAAACAAATGCTTTTCTAAATCTATAGTGACATACAGCTATTCCAACCCAAGCTATAAATCCTGCAAGACCCGATGCAGCAACTATCCATACATAAACTGTACTTTCTGCAAAAATACCAGTTAAAAAGCAAAGAGAAGCTACAAGAGTAGTTAGAATTAATGCATTTATAGGTACACCACGTTTATTAGTTTTTGCAAACAATTTAGGCGCCATACCTTCTTTTGCCATAGAATAAAGCATTCTGCTTGATGCATACATTCCTGAGTTACCAGCAGATAATACAGAAGTTAATATAATTGCGTTCATCAAAGAAGCAGCTCCAGCTACACCAGCTTTTTCAAATACCATTGTGAATGGACTAGTATCTACACTTGCTTCAGTAAATGGAATGATAGCACCAAGTATTATTATTGTTCCTAGATAGAATATTAATATTCTCCAGAATATTGATTTTATAGCTTTTGGTATTGTTTTTTCAGGGTTTTCACTTTCACCTGCAGCAATTCCTATAAGTTCAGTTCCCTGAAATGAGAAACCAGCAATTAAAAATATAGCAAAAATAGATTTTATACCGTCATGAAATGGGCCATCAGCTACAAAATAGTTGTGGAAACCAATATTATCGCCACCCATTATACCAACAATCATCAAAACTCCAATTATTAAAAATATAATGACAGTAACTACTTTAATACCAGCAAACCAATATTCAGATTCACCATATGCCTTTGATGAAAGGACGTTTAAACCTACAATTATAACTAAAAATAGTATACTCCAAACTAACCCGCTGACATTAGGAAACCAATATTTCATGATTAAAGAACCAGCAACCATTTCAGCAGCTACGGTAATAGCCCAGTTGTACCAATAGTTCCAACCAAGTGCAAAACCTAAAGCTGGATCTATAAATTTAGTAGCATAAGTACTAAAAGAACCTGATATTGGCATATGAGTTGCCATTTCACCTAGACTTGTTATTAAGAAATATACCATAAGACCTATTACTGCATATGCTAATAATGCACCTCCAGGACCAGCCTGATTCAAGGTGTCTCCCATTGCAAGAAATATTCCAGTTCCTATGGAGCCACCTAAAGCAATCATGTTCAAGTGTCTTGCACTTAGACCTCTTTTAAGTTCGTTGTTTTTTTCATCCATTTTATGTCTACTCTCCTTATGATATTAATATACATAAGCAAGTAACTAAGATAATAAATAATGAATAAAGATTTAAGCAATAAAAAAATGCCATGAAAGCATATTCATGGCATAAATACGAAAATCATATATCAACAATATAATAAATCACGTACATTTACATTGAAAATAGCTCTCCACAAATCACTTGTGACAGTTTTATGCATATTCTACATAAAACCAGCAAATAGTATTAAAGCAATTTACTATTTACTTCGGCGAAAGTTCCTTTCGTATTATTTCATCATGCTTGTATCCATAATACTACTCTTAAATTTCGCGCCTCTATCTTAGTTATCTACCTATTAATTTACAGTAATTATCTAATAAAATTAAAAATAAGTCAATATTTATAATATTTCATGCAAAAAATTAAATAATAGATGTTTAAGATAAAGTACTGATATTTGAAATATTAATAACATATAGCTTAATAAAATGATAAAAAATTTACAAATAACTATAAAAAGTATTTAATTGACAATAATATAGGGTGAGGTTATAATTCAGTATAGAAATGTTTATCATAAGATGACAATGGGGTCAGCTTTGCAAAGGAGAAGTTGACTCTTTTTTTGAAAAATTTAATTTGAGGGGGATTATTTTTATGAAAAAATTAAAAAACATAATTGCAGTAGCTTTATGTTTAGCAACTATTACTGTATTAGGCGCTTGTGGTTCTAAAAGCGGGAGTGATGCAAGTAATGCAAAAGTACTACGTGTAGGAACAGAAGGAGCATCTGCGCCGTTTAACTGGACACAAACTGATAATTCAAATAATGCAGTACAAATCAATGGTACAAATGAATATGCAAATGGATACGATTTAATGATTGCACAAAAAATTGCAGATAAAATCGGTTATAAATTAGAAGTACATAAAATGGACTTTGATGGCTTAATTCCGGGTGTAAGTTCTGGCAAAATTGATGTTGCAATTGCACAAATGAGTATTACAAAAGAACGTATGCAGAGTGTAGATTTTTCAGATCCATATTATAAAGCTAATATTGTAGCACTTACTAAGAAGGGGACTCCTTATGAGAATGCAAAAAGTGTTTCTGACTTAAAGGGAGCTATTTGTACATCTCAGCTAAGTACAGTATGGTATGATATGTTAAAGCAAATTCCAGATGCTCAAATTCAACCTGCAATGGACACTGTACCATCTCTAATAGTAGCGCTTTCATCAGGTAAAGTTAATGTTGTCACAATGGACAAGCCTACAGCAATGGCAGCAGTTCATTCAAATCCAGATTTGGTTATGATAGATCCTGATGGTGATAATGGATTTAAAGCTTCGGACGAAGATGTAAATATTGGTATTGCTATTAAAAAAGGAAATAAAGAATTAACTGATAAAATTAATAAGGCAATTTCAGAAATTTCAGAAGAAGATCGTAATAAAATGATGGAAGAAGCTATTAAGGATCAACCATTATCAAAATAACAATTAAAATAATAAGGAGGTTTTCAGTAGCCTCCTTATTATAATGCAATATAGTGGTAAAATATATTTTTTGTGAGGTGGAAAATAATATGACATCAAATTTACCAGAAGGATTTTTTCAGTGGGTCTGGTTTTTATTACAGCAATATGGAAGTGTGTTTGTGCAAGGAGCATTATATACACTTTTAATTGCGATAATTGGTACAATAGCCGGATGTATTATAGGTCTTTTTGTAGGAATTGTAAGGACTATTGAGGTAAATCCAGAGGATAATTTAATGAAAAAAGTATTTCTAAAATGTATACAATGGTTATTATCTGGCTATGTGGAATTTTTTAGAGGCACACCAATGATAGTGCAGGCTATGGTTATATATTATGGTGCTATGGAAGTATTTAATATTGATATGTCTCCATTATCTGCAGGATTATTAGTTGTTTCAATTAATACAGGTGCTTATATGGCAGAAACTGTTCGTGGAGGAATTGCTTCAATTGATTCTGGGCAGACTGAAGGCGCAAAGGCAATTGGAATGACGCATTTTCAAACTATGTTATATATAGTTTTACCACAGACTTTGCGTAACATCATGCCTCAAATAGGTAATAATCTAATTATAAATATTAAAGATACATCTGTATTAAATGTAATATCTGTAACAGAATTATTCTTTTCTGGTAAATCTGCAATTGGTACATATTATAAGTATTTTGAAGTGTTTTTTATAATATGTATTATTTATCTTGTCATAAATATTACAGTTTCTAGAATATTACGTTTTATAGAGAAGAAGATGGATGGACCAGATAGTTATAAATTAATAACAAGTGATTATATGTCAGGAGAGATTACTGAGAATAGTTCAGTTATGAAATTAAATGGAGGGAAACAATAATGGAAGCAGCAGGGAATATAAGTAGTGATTTTCCTATATTAGAAATCAATCATTTAGGAAAAAGCTTTGGAAAAAATGAAGTATTAAAAGATATTGATTTTAAAATAAACCAAAGAGATGTTGTTTGTATTATTGGTGCATCAGGCTCAGGAAAATCAACACTTCTTAGATGTATAAACATGTTGGAAACTGCAACTTCAGGGGAAATATTACATGATAAAGAAAATATATTAAGTAAACGTAAAGAAATAACAAAGTATAGAGCAAAGGTCGGAATGGTATTTCAGCAGTTTAATTTATTTAGTAATATGACAGTACTTGAAAATTGTATGATTGGAGTTACTAAAGTTTTAAAAAAAGATAAGGAATATGCAAAGGATATTTCTATGAAATATCTAAAAAAAGTAGGGATGGCTCCATATATTAATGCAAAGCCGCATCAGCTTTCAGGTGGACAAAAGCAGCGTGTAGCTATTGCCCGTGCTTTAGCTATGGAACCAGAAGTATTGTTATTTGATGAACCAACAAGTGCTTTGGATCCTGAAATGGTGGGAGAAGTTTTATCAGTTATGCGTGAGCTGGCTAAAGAAGGAATGACAATGATTATAGTTACTCATGAAATGGCTTTTGCAAGAGATGTATCTACTAGAACAGTATTTATGGAAAAAGGGGTTATTGTTGAGGATGATACTCCAGAAGTGATATTTAATAATCCCAAAAATAAACGTACACGTGAATTTTTAAGTAGATTTATGAATCAGTAAAAACATAAAAAATTACTATCAATAAAATCATTATTGATAGTAATTTTTTTGAAGTAAAATATTCAAGGTAATATATAAATTATTCTAAGTTCAACTTATTTTTTAGGATATAATTAATTACAATAAAATAAGCTATAAAGAAAATCAAATTAAATACAAAAACAAGTACCATAATTAAATGAATAGGCCAAAGTGATTCAATATGAAGATTTCTGAAATTTAAATTTGAGACTCCTATTCCTATAGCAGATGCAATTGCAGTTGTAACTAAATTTAAGACTATAAATGCACCAAATGATGAAAGAATTCTATGTTTATTAAACAAATGACCAATTGAAATTGAAGCATAAATCATAGAAATAAATCTAATAAGTGCTATCAAAGTTACAAGAATTACTTCAAAAATTATTAGATAGATTTGCATCCCAAATTGATTGTAAAGCTGAGCAAGGTCACGAAAAAATTCACCAAAGAATCTACTAAAATCAATTGGTTTAAAAGCCATAATGATTATTGAAAGTATAGCTACAAAGCCACTTATTATATTCCAAAAGGCAGCAATTGAAAGTTTGCTTGTAACATTGGTAATAGTAGTTACAGGAAGGGTATTCATTAGATATCCTTCATCTCCAAGTAGATTTCTATAAAATCTTTGTATAATTACAAAATAAGTAACTATAAAAACAGCAGCCATAGTAAAGCCATATCCAAGAATAGTTAATACAAATGCAATTCCACCCAATCCTGGAACTTTATGAGCAAAACCAGTTCCGATAAAAACTTTATTTATAATAGCAAATGCTAATAGAACTACATATAGTGGTATAAGCGTTCTGCCTGTTGCTTTTATTTCATATTTCATTAGTTTACCTAACATTTAAATACCTCCCTAAATAGAGCATCGACACTCTTTCCTTCTTTTTCTCTAATTTCATCAACACTTTTGGTTAAAGCTATATTTCCATATGAAATAAATATCACATCATCTAATATTCTTTCAATATCTGAAATAAGATGAGTAGAAATAATAATAGTGGCATTTTCATTATAATTAGTGATTATAGTGTTTAAAATATAATCCCTGGCAGCAGGATCAACACCAGCTATAGGTTCATCTAATAAATATAAATCAGCTTCTCTGCTCATAACTAGAATAAGTTGAACTTTTTCCTTTGTTCCTTTAGACATAGTTTTTAGTTTATCATTAGGATTAATATTTAATTTCTCGAGCATGCTATAAGCTTTTTTTGGATTGAAGTTTTCATAAAAGTCTTGAAAGAATTCTATAATATCAGAAACTTTCATCCAATCATTTAAATAAGTTCTTTCGGGTAAATATGAAACTATTCTTTTTGTTTCTACTCCAGGTTTAAACCCACTTATTAATATTTCTCCACTTGATGGGGTTAATAGTCCATTTGCAAGTTTTATAAGTGTGCTTTTACCGCTACCATTCGGACCTAAAAGACCAATAATTTTTCCTCGTCCAATTGTTAGATTTATGCCTTTTAAAGCATCTGCATTAGCAAAACTTTTAGCTAAATTTTTGCATTCTAAAATAGGGTTATTATCCATGCTATTATTTGTAAGAGTAGACTCTGTAGCAGTTTCAGTAAGATCATACAATACTTTATTGTTATCATTATCCATTATTTCATCTCCTTTGATATGACTTTAATGAGTTCTATAGTTTCATTTTTTGTATATCCGATTTTCTCCATATTATAAAGAAATTTTTGAATCTGGTCTTTTGCTAAACCATTTTTTATATCTTTAATCATATTAATATCCTCCGTAATAAATCTGCCGCTTGTTCGCTGGCTAAATACTAGGCCTGTTCTTTCTAATTCTGTAAGAGCTTTTTGCATTGTGTTTGGATTAACCGATGCCTCGCTTGCAATATCTCTAACTGATGGTAATTTCTCACCAGCTTTATATATGCCTGAAACAATTCTAAGTTGTATTTGTTCCATCAGTTGTATATAAATTGGTTTGTCATCATTAAAATTCCATGACATATTCTCACTCCTTTGTAAACTTCATTAATGTATTATTGTATTAAGATGATAATACAATAATACAATTATAAATATTTCTTGTCAATAGATAAGATTTTATTTTTTAAAATTTGTAGGAAAGTAATGTGTAAAATGGAAGCTAAATATTTTATAAAAATTAATGTAGTCTCGTTAAGGCAATATCGTAAGTAAACGATAATTAACTTGTAATTATAAATTGAAAAGTAAATATGAGTGATATATTTAGAGAGGATGAATTTTATGATAAAATTGTTAGAGAATAATGAATTAGACATGGGGGCACTTGAGATAAAAGATATAGTTGATATTAAGTTATTACAAAAGTTTCAGGATGATTTTGCTTTTGCAATGAATTGTGCAAGCGTAACTGTTGATAAGGAAGGTAATCCAGTAACAAATCCAAGCAGCTATACAAGATTTTGTGATAAATTTGTTCATTCAACCAAAAAAGGAGACAATAGATGTGCAGCTTCGCATAAGAGAATGGGTGAAGAGGCTGCAAGGATAGGAAAACCTTTTGTAGGAGCATGTCATGCAGGCCTTGTAGATTTTGCGGCACCAATTATTATAGAAGGAAAATTAATTGGTACGGTATTAGGTGGACAAATGTTAACTCAGTCACCTAATGACCAAGAATTCATTCAAATTGCAAAAGAGATAGATGTAAATCCAGACTCAATGGTAGAATCAGTTCATGAAGTTAATGTAGTTGAGATGAGGCATATAGAAGCAGCAGCAGATGTATTATCTTTAGTAGTAAATGCATTAGCTAAAAACGGACATAATCAAATTCAATTAGATTTGGTATCGAAAAGATTAGCAAATAATTTTATGCAGATATCTGCTACAGTAGAGGAACTCTCAGCATCGGCAACTAGTATTTCATCTCAGCAAGAAGAACTTAATAGCGAAATTACTCAAGTGGGTGAAATAGCTAAACAAATTAATAATATACTTGATGCAATAAATAATATAGCTGCTCAAACAAAGATGCTAGGACTTAATGCATCTATTGAGGCTGCACGTGCGGGAGAAGTAGGAAAAGGATTTTCTGTTGTTGCAAAAGAAATAAAAAATTTAGCAGAAAATTCAAAAGAAACAGCAAAGAATATTGCGGATCTAACAACTAAAATACAAGATTCAGTTGAAGGCACTGTGAAGAACTCTAAGATAACACTAGAGACGAGTAAAGAGCAATCAAAGGCCATGGAAGTGGTAAGTGAAAATATTCAGGATTCTGTACATATTGTAGATCAGTTAGTAGAATTGATGGAAAGTTTAAAATAAATATGTATTGCTCGATCTCTTTGCCGTACTGTTCGGCGGAGCGACAGCGTTGTTGCCTATCTATGCGGGGAATATACTCCATGTAGGTTCTATTGGTCTTGGAGCCCTTCGTTCCGCTCCAGCAATCGGAGCTGCAATTATATCTCTTATTTTATCGTGTCGGCCATTTCAGCATAGCGTGGGGCATATATTGTTTGCTGCTGTCTCATGTTTTGGCATTACCACAATTATCTTTGCTGTTTCGAGGTCATTTGAACTTTCATTTTTGATCCTCATATTACTTGGCTGTTCTGACGGAATTAGTGTTGTAATACGTGCGACACTCGTCCAGATTGAAACACCAAATGCTATGTTAGGTCGTGTCAATTCTGTAAGGCAACTCTTTACGGGGACCTCAAATCAGCTTGGAGAGTTTGAATCAGGTATTACCGCAAACTGGTTTGGTGCGATGCCTTCAGTACTTATTGGAGGTATTGATACTCTCCTTATAATACTTTTATGGTTCCGCATGTTTCCTTCTCTCTACTATGTTGATCAATTTGATAACAGTAGGCACTAAGAAAGAGATCACATGGTTTAATATAATTTTTTCATATTTGATATCTTAATTAGTGTAGATTAATTTATAATTTGTTCAATGTGCACTAAAACATTGTTGAAAGAAATTATAGAATAGATATGTATTTTTTGATACTATTAGTTTGACGAAGATGTCTTTAATATTTATAAAGACATCTTTTGTACTTATGTAGGGTTAAAATGAATATAGAAATAATGCTTAATAATATGGGAGGAATTGAACATGAAATTTAATTACAACTTACCGGTGAATTTATTATTCGGAAGAGGAAGAAGCAATGAAATAGGAAAAGAAGTGGCTAAATACGGTAAAAAAGCTCTTATTGTAACAGGAAAAAGCAGTACTAAAAAGAGTGGATTACTTGATAAAGTGATAAATTTATTAAATGACGCAAAAATACAATATGAAATTTTTGACAAGGTAGAGCAAAATCCTCTCACAACAACAGTATATGAAGGAGTAGAGATTATAAAAGAAACTGGCTGTGATGTTATTTTGGGACTTGGTGGTGGAAGTATTATGGATGCTGCTAAAAGTGTAGCATTTTCAGCCCAAAATCCTGGAGATATATCAGAATATATATTTGGTATAAAACAAGGAAACGAAGCACTTCCTATAGTTTTAGTTCCAACAACATGCGGAACAGGGAGCGAAGGAAATAGTTTTTCAGTTTTAACAAATCCTGAAACTAAAGATAAAAAGTCGCTTAGAACAAATGCAATAATTGCAAAAGCATCAATTATTGATCCAGAACTAATGACAACAATGCCAAAGAGCATTCTTGCATCTGTTGGATTTGATGCGTTAGCACATAATATGGAAGCTTATCTATCAAAAATAGGACAGCCATTGACAGATATGAAAGCATTTTATGGTATAAAGTTATTAGCTGACAACTTAATTAAAGTATATAATGACCCATCCGATTTAGAGGCATGGGAAAAAGTAACCTTAGCTAGTACTTTAGGTGGAATGGTAATTGGAGTAGCAGGTGTAGCAGCACCGCATGGACTTGAACATCCAGCAAGTGGACTCTATGATATTGTTCATGGAAAAGGTCTTGCAGCACTTACACCTATAATTGTTGAAAAATCATGGGAAAGTGATATTCAGAAATATGCTGATATTTCAAAGTTACTTGGAGGAACAGATGCAAAAGATTGTGCTGATGCTATAAGAAGTTTCCTTGAAAAGATTGATTTAAAAATAACATTAGGAAAACTTGGAGTAAAAGAAAAGGATGTTAAGTGGATGGCAGAGAACTGTATGAAAGTATCAAAACCAAGTATAACAAATCATCCAAAAGAATTCACATTAAATGAGATTAAAGATATCTATTATATGTCATTATAAGCATCTTATACTTTGTGCAGAGTGCACTAAAATATTGTTATTATAGATAATAGAAATATAGATTTTAATGTGATAATATACATACAAGCAAAAAGTTTTTATAAGATTAAATAAAGTTTGTATTAGAGAAAAATTTTAATTTTAGGAAATCAATGATGAGAATGAAGGTCGTGAGATAAAATAAGAATCAATGTGTTATTTGTCTATGCATATTTTAAATAAAGAAGGAATCTTTATTTATAAATAAGAGGAAAAAGACTAATTTGAAAACATGCTTAATTATTATTTATTGAATGTACCCGGATGAAACTTAGGATTAAATATTATGCACACTGCACAAAAAAAATGTTACTTATGGGCATAGATATTATTATAATATAATGATAATATTATTTTAATTTAAAACAGAACAATTTATATTAAATGCAAAGGCGCACTGAAATAAAGACAGTGCGCCTTTTTCATTACAGCGGAATTGGAGTTGAGATTATGTACAAAGTTTGTGAACTATCAAAAAAATATGGAGAATTAGAAGTATTAAAAAACATAAGCGTAGATATAAAAGAAGGCGAAGTAGTATGCATAATAGGACCATCAGGCTCTGGGAAAAGTACATTTTTAAGATGTTTGAATTTATTTGAAATTCCAACAGGCGGGAAAATGTTTTATGAAGGAAAAGATATTATGGACAAGTCTATGGATTGCAGATCTCTTAGAGAGGAAGTAGGAATGGTATTCCAAAAGTTTAATCTTTTTCCACTGCATACTGTTGTAGAAAATGTTATGCTTGCACCAGTGCTTACAAAAAAGAAAAATAGAAAAGAAGCAGAAGAAATAGCATTGGAGCTTCTGAAAAAGGTTGGGCTAAAGGATAAAGCAGATGTGTATCCTAAAACTTTGTCAGGAGGACAACAGCAACGGGTTGCTATAGCAAGAGCATTGGCAATGGAACCAAAGATGCTTCTATTTGATGAACCTACATCAGCTTTGGATCCAGAACTAGTTGGTGATGTATTAGATGTTATGAAACAACTAGCAAAAGATGGTATGACTATGATAGTTGTAACACATGAAATGGGTTTTGCAAGAGATGTATCAGATAGAGTGATTTTTATGGACAAGGGATATGTAGTTGAAGAAGGAAAACCAAAAGATATTTTTACGAATCCTAAAAATGAGAGAACTAAGGAATTTTTATCTAGAGTATTAAATTAACAAAAATGTTTTAGTTAAGAAGAATAGTGAAAGTAAGCATAAGCTTTAAATATTAAAAACAATTAAGAAAAGGGGAAATTTTTATGAAAAAACTATGGAGTAAATTAGTAATATTAACGTTAATTGTAGTAAGTTGTGTTGGATTAATGGCTGGCTGTGGTTCTAGCGGAAACGGTGGTACATCAGCAGGCAGTAATTCAAAAGATACCTTGGCGGCAGCAAAAGAGAAAGGTGTATTAACAGTTGCTTCATCTAATGATGCACCATTTGCTTTTATTGATTCTAAGACAAATGAATTTACAGGTATTGACGCAGAAGTTATTAAAGAAGTTGCTAAAAGGCTTGGTATTAATAAAGTTGAAATGAAACAAATACCATTTGAAAACTTATTAGTGGAATTAAATAATAATTCAGTAGATATGGTAACTGATGGAATGTATGTAAAAGACGAACGTAAGAAACAAGCTTTATTTACAAATATATGGTATAAAGAAGGAGAAGCAGTTATTATTCCTAAAGATTCAAAAATAACAAGCAAAGATGATTTAAAAGATGCAGTAATAGGTGGGCAAAAAGGAACAGCTTTTTTAGAAACAGCTCAAAAATGGCAAAAAGATGGTATAGTGAAAGACGTTAAAATATTTGGTAGTCAGTCTGAGCTAATGTTAGCTGTAAATACTGGGAAAATAGATGCCTGCATTACTGATGGTGCAGTTGCAGGATACACATTATCACAAGATAGTAGTTTGAATTTAAAGATCTTATCACCATATAAGGCAGAAGCAGCTGGGATGATAGCAGCAGCAGTTAGACAAAAAGATACTGCTTTAGCAGATGCGGTTAATGAACAAATTGACGCAATGAAGAAGGATGGAACTATACTAAAGATTCTTGAGAAATATGGAATGAATGAAGATAACTTTGTATCAATTGAAGATGGTAAAACTTCAGATAAGTAATAATATGAGCTAAAAAAGAATCCACATGGAATGGATTCTTTTTTAGAAAAGGAGGCAGCATATATGGACATTTTATCTAAATTAGATTTTAACACTGCATTTAAATATTTAGTACCTTCTTTAGTAGATGGTCTTTGGATTGTGGTGCAAGCTACAATATTTGGATTTTTCTTGGCAATAATTATAGGATTATTTATTGCAATTGGGCGAGTTAGTAAAATAAAGGCATTAAGAGGAATTTTAGTGGTATTTTTAGAGTTTATTAGAGGAACTCCGTTATTAGTTCAATTAGTGTACATGTATTACGTAGTACCATTATTATTATCTATGGTTATACAAATTTGGAGTCCAGGATATCAACTTAAAATAAGTTCATTAGCAGCAGGAACTATTGGTCTTGGAATTAATTATGGTTGCTATATATCAGAAGTTATCCGTTCATCAATAGTATCAATAGATGGTGGACAAACTGAGGCTGCATTGGCACTTGGGCTTACAAATAATCAAGCTTTATTTAAAATAGTAATACCTCAAGCTCTACGCAATTCAATACCTGTATTTGGAAATTATTTAGTGATGATGTTAAAGGATACATCACTACTTGCATATGTGTCAGTCAGCGAGCTTTTATTGCGTACTCAAAGTTATGCTTCACAATCCTTTTTAACTATTGAATCATATACAATTTTGGCAGGATTTTATTTAGTATTAAGTTTGCCGCTTTCTCAATTAGTAAAATTGGTGGAAAAGAAAATGCTTAAGTTTAACTAAATTAATTTAAATTTAATAAGTAATTAAGCATTGATTGATAAATTATTTTCGTTTGTGTAATTGATTTAGAAAAAAATTATAATTAAAAATCTAATTTAAAGAATGTTACCCTGTTCAATTAATGTTAATTGTATATTTAAATAAGAGATTTAGATCAGATAATTGTAGTCAAAGCTTTATTTAAGATAATTGACTATAGATATCTGATCTAGTTATATTTGACTATATTATGAATAATATAAATTTTATGTAATTAGCTCTTTTTTTATGGATAAATATATGATAAAAATATAATAAGCGTAAGCAATTATTTTAATGAGGCATATGAAATAAAGTAACAAGTCCCAATATGCAGACAGATTGACTTGTTATTTTTTGATAATGCCTAAGTAGAGGGTAAAGGTGAATTCTATGTCAATTTCGGTAAAAGATATACTCAAATTAGATTCTTTAAAAAAAATAGGTCTTGTTGCTGGAGAAGCGGGGCTAGAAAAAGGTATAGAGTGGATATACGTAGCAGAATGTTTTGAAGATCCATTGGAAGGGATTAAGTGGCTTCAGGGGGGAGAAATTATATTTATAACTGGAGTTGGAATTAAGGATAATATTGAGCTATTATTAGATCTAATCAAAGGTATAAACGAGAAAAATGGATCAGGACTTATAGTAAACATAGGTCCATATATAAAAAAAATACCTGAAAAAGCAATAGAACTTGCAGATGAACTTCAAATTCCACTATTTACGCTTCCATGGGAAGTAAAACTAGTTGAGGTTTCTAGAGAGATTAGTAATGCTATAGTTCTATCTCGTATAGAAGAAAATTCACTAACTCATTTTCTGAGTAATATTTTATTTGGGGATGGAGAGATAGAAGGGGATGCAATACAGAAAGCTGCTTATTTTGGTTATAATTTAGCAGGAGAATGCTGCATATGTGTTATAGACATTGATGGATTTGAAAGATATTTAAAGCTGAAAAAATTGGAAGATGAAGTGAGTATTTCTAGAATTAAAATTACATTTAGGAAAATAGTACAAGATATATTAGAAAAACATGCATTAAAGGTACCTATAATTGATAAGGATGATGCAGTAATTTTCTTTATCAGATCAGAAGAAAATTATATAAATAGATTAAATAGGGCATTAGTAGAAATACAAGAAGTGATAAAAAAGCGTATGGATGGTCTCTCTGTAAGTGTAGGTATTGGAAATCATTATAAGGATTTAAAAATGATGAAACAATCATTAAGCGAAGCAGAATTAGCAATTGATAGTGCAAAATGTCAAGGACTAGATGATACAATTACTAGGTATAAGGATATAGGAATATATGGATTGCTTTTTAGCATAAAAAATAGAACTGTACTAGAAAATTATTTTACAGAAGTTTTAGGAGAAATAAGCAGCAGTGATAATAAAGATAATAATTTAATTGAAATACTGGAAACATATTTAAATGAAAATTGTAATATTACAGCTACAGCAGAAAAGTTGTTTTTACATAGAAATACTCTTAAGTATAAAATAAAAAAAATAGAAGAATTACTGAATTGTGATTTGCATAATTTTAATGACTGTATAAAAGTAAAAATTGCATTATATGTTAATACTGTATTGAAAAAATGATGTTTTAGATATTATGAACAAAATTTATATGTCTTTTGGACATATAAAATATTAAAAGAATTTTATATAATGTGTAGAAATAAGAAATATTGAATGGGCAATGTTAGTCTATCACTTGTAGTGATAGACTTTTGTTTTTATAAATTCAATTAACAAAAGTTTAAGATAGGTAAAAGCAAGGATTATATTTAAATGAAAAGCTGTTTTTTAGTACAAGCATTAGCTCTTCTATTATAAATTATTAACTTAGTAAAGGGATGATTATATGGCAATTTTAGTGAAAGATATTTTAAAATTAGAGACTCTTAAAAAAATGAAGCTTGTGGGTGGAAGTTCGGGTTTAGAAAAATCTATAGAATGGGTATATGTATCGGAGTGTCTTGAGGATCCTTTAGAGGGAATTAAGTGGCTGCAAGGAGGAGAAATAGTTATTATAACTGGAGTAGGAATAAAAAGTGATGGCAGTGTTTTAACTAAGCTTATTGAGGGAATAAACGAAAGAGGCGGAGCAGGGCTCGTTGTGAATGTAGGGAGGTACATAAAGGATATTCCAAAGGAAGCTATTGAGAAAGCAGACAAGTTAGAGTTGCCATTATTTACATTGCCATGGGAAGTAAGATTAGTTGAAGTCTCAAAGGAAATAAGCAATACAATCATATTAGCACGAATTGAAGAAAAGTTCATGAATGATTTCTTAAATAATGTATTATTTGGCCAGATGGATTTAAGTGCAAATATAAAAGAAAAAGCAAATTATTTTGGGTATAATTTGCAGGGAAAGTGTTGTATATGTATCATAAAAGTTAATGATTTTAAAGAGAATGAGAAGGTAAGAAATATAGAATATGAAATAAGTATATCAAAAGTCAGGCTGACATTTAGAAAATTAGTACAAGATATATTAGCAAAATACTCATTAAAAGTTCCTATTATCGATAATGATGATGAAATCATATTTTTGAATAGAGCAGAAGAAAATTCTATGAATAGGCTTAACAAAGCATTAGTTGAAATACAAGAGATGATTAAAAGTCATATGAATGGAATTTCTATAAATATTGGTATTGGAAATGGTTATGATGAAATAAATTTAATGAAAGATTCTTTTAACGAGGCTAAAATAGTTATTGATAGCTTGAAGTGTGAGGGACTTACGCAAGTAATTAGAAAATATAGTGAAATAGGAGTATATAGCTTGATATTTGGTATTGAGAACAAAAAAATATTGGAGAATTATTGCAGGCAGGTAATTGGACCAATTATGGAAAGATCAAATAAAAATAAAGATACTAGTTCTATCGAAATATTGGATATGTATTTAAATGAAAATTGTAATGTTAGTATAGCAGCAGAAAAATTGTATTTACATAGAAATACGCTTACATATAGAATAAAAAAAATAGAACAGTTGCTTAACTGTAATCTGCATAATTTTGAAGAATGTCTTAAAATAAAAATGGCTTTATATATAAGTAAAACTTTGTAGGTTTTATTCTTAGAGCTAAGCTATAGCAGGTTTTAGTCAAAATAGACAAAAATATTATATTGCATGGACATAGAAAATGGGTAGAGAGAGTATTATTATATAGTCAAGCTAACAAATAGAAAAATAGTCCGGTAGACAAAGGGGTCTTTCATGAATATATGCATGAAGGCTCTATTTTTATAAGGTTAGATAAGTAAATAATAAATTTGGTACATATAGAAGAAAAAATAAATCAATTGAATGTTGAGTTATTTATTTTGAAATATGTAAGACATAGGGGGATTTAAAATGATAGAAGAATCAAATGTAAAATTAATAACTTCAATACCAGGACCTAAATCTAAGGAAATATTTGAGGAAAGAAAAAAATATGTAGCAGATGGAGTTTCTGTATCAACTGAAATTGCTATAGCAGAAGCAAAGGGAGCACTACTTAAAGATGTTGATGGAAATGTATTTTTAGATTTTGCAGGAGCAATCGGTGTTCAAAATGTTGGACATTGCGATGATGAAATAGTTAAAGCAATTAAGGAGCAAGCAGAAAAATATATTCATCCAGGATATAATGTAGTAACATATGAGTCTTATGGAGCTTTAGCTAAAAAGTTAACTGAGATAACAGTAGGGGATTTTGAAAAAAAGGTTATGTTTGCAAACAGTGGAGCAGAAGCTGTGGAAAATGCAATAAAAATAGCTAGAACTTATACTAAGAAAACTGGAGTACTTTCAGCTACAGGTTCTTTTCATGGACGTACAAATATGACCATGTCAATAACAAGTAAATACAAACCATATAAAAATGGTTTTGGACCATTTGCGCCAGAAACTTATAAATTTGATTATCCATATTCTTATAGAGCACCGCTTGGAGTTTCAGCTGAAGATTATGCAGATGAATGCCTTAATAAATTAAAAACAGCTCTTAAAACTACGCTTTCTCCGGATATGATAGCATGCTTAATAATAGAACCGTTACAAGGAGAGGGCGGATTTATAGTACCATCTGCAAGGTATATGCAAGAATTACAAAAGCTTTGTAATGAAAATAACATAGTGCTTATAGTTGATGAGATACAAGCAGGATTTGCAAGAACAGGTAAGATGTTTGCCCATGAACACTATGGTATTGAACCAGATATTATAACTATGTCGAAATCATTAGCAGCAGGAGTTCCATTAAGTGCTGTAGTTGCTAAAAAGGAGATAATGGATTCAGCATGTGTTGGAGGAATAGGTGGAACATACTGCGGAAGTCCACTTGGGTGTGTTGCAGCATTAAAAGTGATTGAAAAAATAGAAAAAGAAGATTTATGTGGAAAGTCACAAAAGCTTGGAGAATATATTACTGAAAGATTAAATCAAATGAGAGAAAAGTATGATGTTATAGGTGAAGTTAGAGGACTTGGTTCCATGATAGGTGTGGAATTTGTAAAAGATAGAACAACAAAAGAACCAGCAGCAGATATAGTTAAAGCTGTTATTAAAAAATGTTATGAAAAAGGAGTTATCCTCTTAAATGCAGGAATACTTGGTAATGTAATACGTTTCTTGCCTCCATTAGTAATAACAGATGAGCAAGTTAAATATGGAATGGATATATTAGAAGAATCGATTAAAGAGTGCGTTTAAGCATATATAAGAAAACAAATGTATTGATGGACTTATTTAATGTACAATATATGATTTTTAGAATTCATATTTCATATATTGTACATTAAGTTATAATTATTTAATTTATATATTTATATTGGAAAAAATACCGATATTGTAAAGAAATTTACATAAACTTAATAGACTTATATTTTATTATGTGATAACATTGATAATATAGTAAAATTTAAGTATTTTAAGCAAAGGCGCACCTAAAATAAATCTAGGTGTTTTTTTGTTTTCTGATAAATAATACATACAAATAAATTCATATTGACGCATTAAATATATAATAAAACAAAGAGGGTGAAGAAATTATGAAAAGTATAAAAGCGCAATTAATTTCTATTTTTAGTATAGTATGTATAACTTCTTTACTTATTGCAATGTGTATAAGCTGTTTTATTTCATCTAAAATGATATATAAAGAGACAGAATATAAATATTCCAATCAGATAGAAGCCTATTCAGCAAAAATTGATGGATATCTTAAAGTTCATGGAAATACAATAGATACCATAGATAATTATTTGCAAACAATGCCTGATTTTGATAATGAAAAAATTCTTTCTTATTTAACAAATGAATTTAAGAATAATAAATCAACAACAGATATCTATGTAGGTTTAATGGATAAGACG
Source organism: Clostridium sp. BL-8 (assembly GCF_002006495.1). NCBI lineage: Bacteria > Bacillati > Bacillota > Clostridia > Eubacteriales > Clostridiaceae > Clostridium > Clostridium sp. BL-8. Next base: position 51,768 of record NZ_LZZL01000018.1, on the reverse strand, counting down.
TTTTTAGATGGATCGAGCTGGGTACCAGCTGCAGATTTTGATTGTACTAAGAGAAGTTGGTTTACAGGAGCTATTAATAAAAATGATTTATGTTATGGTGATCCTTATTATGATCTTACAACAAATACAATGGCTGTTGCAGTTTCGAAGCCAATTGTCAGAGAAAATAAGGTTGTAGGTGTAGTTTCAATGGATATAGATTTAAAGGTTTTAGCAGAAACCATTAATGAAACTAGAAATAATGGTGGTATATATGGTTTTGCACTTGATGGTAAAGATAATATAGTAGTGCATCCTAATGAAGATTATATGCCTAAAGAAGATAAATCAACAAGTATTGAAGATATACTTGGAAGTGCTTTTTCAAATGCAGCACAAATAGAAAGCAGCGATGGAGTATATAGTACTAGTAAAATAAAGGATTATGACAGCACAGATAGATTTATAATGTTTACTACAATACCAAGCTCAGGCTGGAAAGTCGGACTTGCTATACCTTCTCAAATTTATAATTCTTCTGTTGAAATTTTAATTGGTACGTTTATTGCTATAATTGTTGTTGCGTCAATTGCAACATATATTTTAGGACATATGTTAAGCCTAAAAATAGCAAATCCTATATCTACATTGACAGCTATAATTGACGAAGTTAAAAATTTGAAGTTATCTAATAGTGAATATAGTAATAAACAAGGAAAAGCAAAAAATTCAAGTAAAGAAATAAGTACAATCTATAAATCAGTAGATGAACTAAGAGGTAATTTGCTTAGTATTGTACATAAGTTACAAGGAGAGTCTAATAAAGTAGTAGATGAAAGCTCAAATTTATCTAATGTTGTAAATGAGAGTGTTGCATCTATTGAAGAAGTTTCAGCTACACTTTCAGAAATTGCACATGCAATTGAAATTGAAGCACAGGACTCTCAATATGGAATAGAACAACTTTCTAATCTATCAGAACAGATTAGTAATGCAGCAAAAGATACAAATACGTTAGAAAAACTATCAGCTATAACTTCAGAAAATATAAATAATGGAATATCATGTATAGAACTTTTATCAAGCAAAATAGAAGAGACAGCTTCAGCACAAGATAAAGCAAATAAAAATGTTTCAATCTTAGCTGAAAAGTCAAAATATATTGGAGAAATAAGCAATACAATAAGTGAGATAGCAACTCAAACGAATTTACTTTCACTTAATGCTTCAATTGAAGCAGCTAGAGCTGGAGAGCATGGAAAAGGATTTTCAGTTGTAGCTAATGAAATAAAGAAACTTTCTGAACAAACAGCTGACTCTACAAAAAACATAATAGAAATAATCAATGAAATTCAACAAGAAATTGGACTCACAAAATCCAATATGGATGTAGTTGAAAAATCAACAAATGAATATATTGAAAGTATGGATGAAACAAAAAATGTATTTATGGAGATAAATGATAAAGTCAGCATTATGTCAAAAAGTGTTTCAAATTTAGTAAATTCACTTAGTAGAATTAACGATCATAAAGAGGAAGTAATTAAAAAATTCTCTGATATATCAGCAGCTACTGAAGAGACAGCTGCTTCATCTCAAGAAGTTTTGAATGTCATGGAGATTCAAGAGAGTAATATTTCTGAGCTAAGTGTCTTAGCAGACAATTTAAATGAAATAACTTTATCATTAAACAGTATTATCGAAACTTTTCATATTAGTTAAGATATGAATAGTAATTATGGAAATATGATGGAAAATTGATTGACAAGAAAATTTTCAAGTAGTAATATTAAATTGAAGCAAAGAAGCTCACAAAGTGAGAGTCTTTGCTTCTTTATTTATATTAGAAGAAAACTTTTTTACAAATAATTAAATTTGTTGTAGAGTTTTTTCAATAAAAATGACTAAATGATAAAAACTCAGATGTTTATTAAAAGGGAATAAATAAAATGAGTTGTTGAGCTTATGGAGGTAAATATGGTAGAAACGGTAGTATCTTTAAGATTATCAGTTGATGAAAATTTAATAATTAAGAAAAATAGGCTGATTCCGGAAAAAGTTAATGGAAAAGAAAAACGAATATGTATTATTACAGGGCTTCATGGAGATGAGCTTGAAGGACAATATGTATGCTATAAGTTAATAAAAGAAATACAAGAAAACAAAGAATATTTGAACGGGATAGTAGATATATATCCATCGCTAAATCCACTTGGAATAGATACAATCCATAGAGGTATGCCTACATTTGATTTAGACATGAATAGGGTGTTCCCGGGATCTGAAAGCGGAGCTATGGCTGAACATGTTGCGGCTAAGATTATTGAAGATATAGGAAGAGCAGACATGTGTATAGATCTGCATGCAAGCAATATATTTTTGAGAGAAGTGCCACAAGTTAGAATAAGTGAAAATATGAAGGACAAATTAATACCTTATGCAAAGTTATTAAATATGGATTTCATATGGGTACAGCCAGAAGCAACCGTTTTAGAATCAACACTAACATATAATTTAAATAATAGAAATATACCAACACTGCTTGTAGAAATGGGAGTTGGTATGCGAATCACAAAAGAATATGGAGATCAATTGGTAGATGGAATATTTAAATTAATGAAAGAATTAGGTATTTGGACTGGAGAAGTGGCTTCTGTAAGGGAGCCTATCGTATCTGCTGAAAAAGAAGTGAATTTTGTAAATGCAAATACATCAGGAACATTTATGCCTTGCGTAAGACATTTAGCAGAAATAAAGAAAGGTGAGGAAATTGGTGAGATATTTAATTCATTAACTGGTGAAATACATGAAAAGGTTGTTTCACCTTGTGATGGAGTAATATTTACATTGAGAGAATATCCAGTGGTTTATGAAGGTTCTCTTATTGCCAGGGTACTTGGAGGTGCAAAATGAGGAAGGAGATAATATATACGTTAAAATCACCCCATAGGGATGACATGAGAATTACAGGATATAAATTCGGAAAGGGTGAAAAAACAGCTTGCATAGTAGGGGCGATAAGAGGTAATGAAATACAGCAGTTATATACTTGTTCTCAATTAATTAAAACATTAACTAAGTTAGAGCAGAGGGGAGCAATTTCAAAAGATCGTGAAATTCTTGTAATTCCGTGTGTAAATCCTCATTCTATGAATATAGGAAAAAGATTTTGGACAATGGATAATACTGATATTAATAGAATGTTCCCAGGGCAGCAAAATGGGGAAACAACTCAAAGGATTGCAAGTGGCGTTTTTGAGCAGGTAAAAGAGTATCCTTATGGAATTCAATTTACAAGTTTTTATATGCCAGGTGATTTTATACCTCATATAAGGATGATGGAGACAGGGTATCAAAGCCCGAGTCTTGCAAATTTATTTGGCCTTCAATATGTTATAATTCGTAAGCCTAAGCCATATGATACCATGACATTAAATTATAACTGGCAGATGTGGGAGGCAAGCGCCTTCTCATTATATACAAATGCTACGGACCAAATTGATGAAGTTTCAGCTAAACATGCAGTTGTCGCTGTTTTAAGATTTTTGACAAGGATGGGTGTAATAAAATATAGCAGCCATAGTGGATATATTGCAAGTGTATTGAAGGAAGATGATCTTCTTTCTGTTAAAACTACATCAGGAGGTATCTATAGAAGACTGAAAAATCCAGGTGATGGTGTAGAACGAGGAGATGTCCTTGGAGAAATAATTCATCCTTACGAGGGTGAGGTTATAGAAAAAATAATATCTCCTACAGATGGAATAATATTTTTTGCCCATAAATCACCTCTAGTCATGGAAAATGTTGTTGCCTACAAGATAATTAGACGGCTTCATGAATAAAAAACTACAGTATAACTATTATAAACAGTTTTGGGAATCTTAATTCTGTTTATAATAGTTATTTTTTTGTTCTCTAAAAAATTGTATTAAAGCTAAATCGATAGGTAACTCGTGCAATGAGTTATTTTGTTTAGGTTTTACTTTGTAGTAAAAAATAAAAGGTGTTGACAAAACTGTTCATACTGTATATATTGTATATATACAGTATGAACACAAAGGAGGCGAAGTAATAATTTTGAAGATATTACTTTCAAATAAATCTGATTTGCCTATTTATGAGCAAATTAAATCTCAAATAAAAGAGCAAATTATATCTGGAGTTATTGCAGAAAACGAATTTTTACCATCAATAAGACAATTAGCTAAAGATCTAGGGATAAGTGTAATTACTACAACAAGAGCTTATTCAGATCTTGAAAGTGAAGGCTTTATAGCAACCCTTAGAGGAAAAGGGAGCTATGTACTTCCAAAAGATAGTGAGATGGTTAAGGAGCAATATCTAAAGAAAATAGAAGAAGCATTTATGAGCGCAATAGAAAATGGGAAATTGGCTAATATATCAAATGATGAATTAATGTTAATTTTAAAAACATTGATGGATGAATAAATGTTTTAGAAGAGTTTTTTATAGGTATGTTTAGTAAATATTATATGAAAATTGCTTAAGGAGTATAGAAATATGAATGCACTTGAAATAAAAAATTTAAATAAAAAATTTAGTGATTTTAATCTTAAAAATATAAATTTAGAATTGCCAAAAGGATATATTTTAGGATATATAGGACAAAATGGAGCAGGAAAAACTACTACAATAAAACTTATAATGAATCAATTAAAATCTGATAGCGGTAAAATAAAAATATTTGGAAAAGAATATAAAGAAGATGAAGCTGGATACAAAGACATGATAGGCTTTATTGGGGATGAATGTTATTTCCCAACAAGCTTTACGTTAAAAGATATAATTAGTACGCTTAAAGATTTCTATGATTCTTTTGATGAAGTTAAATTCAAAGAGTATGCTGATAAATGGAAGCTCCCTTATAAGAAGAAAGTCAAGGAGTTTTCAAAAGGGATGAAAGCTAAGCTATCCTTTGCAAGTGTTTTATCAAGAAATACAAGGTTACTTCTATTAGATGAGCCTACCAGCGGCCTTGATCCCGTTGTTAGAGGTGAGGTGTTAGAAATACTACAAGAGTATATTTCAGACGGAGAGAGGAGTGTTATATTTTCCACTCATATTACTAGTGATTTAGAAAAAATAACTGATTATATTTATTTTATTAATAATGGAGAGAAAGTATTATTTGATACAACAGAAAATGTACTTGAAAATCACTTAATAGTTAAAGGTGGGACAGGAGAATTAAATCCGGAAATAAAAGAAAAATTAATTGGGTATAGATGTTCAAATATTAATTTTACAGGTTTAATTAACTCAGAAGATAGAAAATATTTAGATGAAAATTTGTTGTTTGAGAAACCTTCTATGGAAGATATTATGGTCTTTTACATTAATGGTTCAAAGAAAAATTAATATAATTGAGTCAAAAAAGCTCTGCTACTTTAAAATATGACTTCTATGGAGTTATTCAGAAATATGTTATTTAATTTAGAATTTATAGAATAAAAGAGGTTTGGACATTATGAAAAATGCGATGAATTATTTAAAATTTGATTTAAGACTTACTAAGGAGGCTATAAAGTACACCGGTTTGTTAGGAATTACCTTTCATATTTTCTTCGCTTATATTGCTCATTCATATAGTTTTGGAATAGTGTATTTACTATTTATGATGGTTATTTTAGGAATGAGCCCATTTAACAGCCAGGGAAATGAAAAGAGTTTAGAAATGTACTATATGTTCCCATCTAAAGTATCAAATATGGTAATGGGAAGATTCTTGTATTTGATAGTATTTATATTAATTACATTTATGATAAGTGGCTTCACTACTTCTTATTTATATGAAATAAATAAAATTAATAAGTTGGAAGTTATTATACTTTGTTATTCAGGTTTGTTGAGCTCTATAATTTGCCTGATTCAATATCCACTTTATTACAAGTTTGGATTTGTAAGAGGAAAGATGTTATCAACAGTCATATATCTTGTACCAGCTTTTATTGTGTTTACTGTGCCAAATTTTGCACTAGATTCTGTGCGTAATACAAGCATAGAATTATATAAAAATTTCGATGTAGTATTTATATTACTATTAGCTTTAGGAGTATTTGTAACATGTTTAATTGGGTATATATCTTATTGGTTATCATGTAAGATATGTAAAGAGAAAGAGGTATAAAAGATGAAAAGAGCCATAAACTATTTTAAGCTTGATTTAAGGATGATTAAGAAAAAAAGTATGACTTTACTTATAACTTTAATAATTTTTTTAGGAATTCCTTTTATTAGTTTCTCCCGAAACTTTCATATTGAACTTATGCTTTGTTTAATTGGAAGTATTTTATTTATAGAAGAAATTCCGTTTCTTATTGAAGACAATGAAAAAAATAGTGAATATATATATAATATGTTTCCAGCAAAGATATCAGAAATGGTACTTGGTAGGTTTCTATTTTTAATTTCGATTATATTGATAATATGTGCCATTAGTGTATTTGGGATTATCTATGTATATTTTGGTGGGATTGAGAATAAAGAAACTATTATGATTTTTGGAATAATAGCAATTATATTATTAATAATAGAATTTATAGAATATGCTATATTATACAGATTACCTAAGAAGGGAATACAGGTTTTTAATATTGTTCTTATGATATTAGGCATGTCAGCTCCATGGCTGATTGTTAAATTAGTTGAGCTATCTTCGGATGGAAATAAAGAAATTATCCAAGCTGCTATTATTAATAATGGTGCTGTTATACTTATAGTAGGAATAGTAGCTTTAGGAATAGTAGCAATTTCATCATATAAGATTTCATGTAAGATTTGTGAAAGAAAAGATTTTTAGAAAATTAGAAAAGAAATAGAAAATAACAATAAAGGAAGAGATACTTATATAAAGTTAAGTATACATTAAGATAAATTTAATATTTGGTCTATAATTTATTGATAAAAAATATGTATAATAAAGATATGATGTTAATCCATTTATTAACATATATTGTGTTTTTATCATAAGATATAAGTATTTATAAGGGGAGATAGAGATGAGAATTAAAAAAACTTTAGCATTTATTATGGCAGCGGCTTTGACGGTTGGTACAATGACTGGATGTAGCCAAGCTACATTAAATTATTCAAAGGAAATCGCAAATACAGCAAAATGGGAAGCAGCAACATCAAATTTTGAAGGTACCATCGATATTAATGCACAAGGAATAAGCAAAGAAATTAAATTTACATCTACTGGGTATAAGGCTAAAGATCAATCATATGTAGATATGAAATTTATAGATCCTTCAGGTACACTTAATATTCCAGAAATTAAAGCATATAATGATGGAACTACAGCTTATATAAATAAAGGTTATTTTGAAGGTATATTTGCTTTAACAGGACAAGCAGTTCCGGAAGGAGTGGCTAATATAAAAGAAGATTATATAGGAATTGATTTAGCTTCTTCAGGAATGAATGTCAATCAGATAAAAGCATTTAGTGAACCAGATGGAATGGTCCAATTTGCTAAACTAGTATTTGGAGAAAATAATGATTTAGATTTACCATTTGTTCAAAATGGAAGAGAATATACAATTAATCTTGATGCAGATAAAACAGTGGACTTAGCTGGAAAAGCTATAAAAGCCGCAAGTAATAATTTAGATAATATAAATAGTACATTTAATATGAGATTACCCGCTGAAAGTCTTGCACAAATAAAAACTGCAGTTAATGATGCAAGCTTTGACACTCAATTAAATAATCTTAAGGAAACTTTAGCAGGATCAACTATTACTTCCAAAGAAGATTTTACAGATTCTACTTATAATGATAATTTCAATATGGATTTAAAAATCAAAAATTTTGGAACAATCTCGTTAGTTATGAAGGCCGCAAGTGCTAAGAGTGAAGTTAAGACAATAGATTTTCCAACTAGTACACTTAAAGTTACACAAGATGAGTATATAAAATTGTTAATTTCACCAAGTGTAAGTAAAGGAACAAATACAGTAAATACAAAATAGCAAAGTGAAATAAATAAGGCACATGAAAATAAATAACGAGTCCCAAATAGCCTTGCAAGTGGATTCGTTATTTATTTGATAGTGCCTTATTATTTAAGACTATACTAAATGGTTAGAAATCATTTGGTATAGTTTTTTTTGTTATTTATAAAATTGTTTATATGAACGTGTTGTTTTGAACAATGAAAGATGTTAAGATGATTTTGTTCAAAAAATGAACTTGATAATTGAATGTGAGCACTTTTATTACGATAAAAGCTTTAAAAATTATAAAGTAACAATTTTATTTTGCAAGGAGAGGGGCAGTGTAAGGTAATGAGAAAAGTAAAAATAGCTGTAATTCTGGCAGCAGGTATGGGGTCAAGATTACAGGATGTAACAAATGATATGATACCTAAAGGGCTAATAGAGATAAATGGAAAAAGCTTAGTCGAAAGGTCCGTGGAGAAATTAAGAAGTTTGGGGATAGAAAAAGTTTTTATTGTAACTGGGCATTTACATGAGTTCTATGATGAATTTGCAAAAGATAAGAAGTATATTGTAACAAGAAGAAACAGAAAGTATAAAGCTACAGGAAGTATGACATCTCTTTCGATTTTAGAAGATGAGCTAAAAGAGGACTTTTTATTGCTAGAAAGTGACTTAATATACGAAGTTTATGGTTTAATAAAGGCTTTGAATTATAAGGAAGATGATTGTATTTTATTGAGTGGAAAAACAAATTCGGGTGATGAATGTTATGTAGAAGTTAAAGATGATAATTTATATAAAATTTCTAAAAATAAAGCTGATATTCAAAATGTATATGGAGAATTAGTTGGAATCTCTAAAATATCAAAAGAATTATATAAAGAGATGCTAAAGCAATACAGAAAGTTTAATAGTGAAATATATGATTTTAGAAGCGGGGAATATTTCTTTAAAAATAGAAAAACACCAAAATATGATTACGAAAATGCAATATTTGATTCTGCTAAAAATAGAAAAGTAGGTTATTTAAAGATCGAAGATCTTGTATGGGGAGAAGTTGATGATAAGAATCATCTTGAAAGAATACAAAAGATTGTCCTTCCTAAGTTAGAAAAGAATTCAGAAGAAAAAATAATTATATAAAAAATTGTTATTAAATAAAATAGGAGAGTGTTAGAGATATGAAAACAGTTTATGTTGCTATGAGCGCCGATATAATTCATCAAGGTCATTTAAATGTACTAAATGAGGCAAGAAAATTTGGGGATATAATAGTTGGATTACATACAGATGATGTCATAAGAGGGTATTGGAGAAATCCTATAATGAAGTATGAAGAAAGAAAAGAAGTTGTAAGCAATATAAAAGGAGTTGTTTCTGTAGTGCCACAGGATAGTTTAGATCAAGTTGAAAACCTAATAAAGCTTAAACCAAACTATGTTCTTCATGGAGATGACTGGAAAGAAGGGTTTCAAAAAGATCTGAGAGAAAATGTTATAGAGGCAATAAAAGAATGGGGAGGAGAGCTTGTAGAAGTACCATATACGCAAGGTGTATCTATTTCAAAGCTAGATGAAGAGATAGCTCGAATAGGTATAACGCCTCAAATGAGAATGAAAAGTCTTAAGGAATTAATTTATTCAAAAAAACCAGTTAGAATACTTGAGGCTCATAATGGATTAACTGGATTAATAGTAGAAAAAACTAAAATTGAAAAAGATGGAAGAATAAAAGGATTTGATGGTATGTGGGTGAGTTCATTATGTGATTCAACGGCTAAGGGAAAACCGGATATAGAATTAGTGGATTTAACATCTAGAGTAAACACAATAAATGATATTTTAGAAGTTACTACTAAACCAATAATCGTTGATGGAGACACAGGTGGGCAAATTGAACATTTTGTCTATACAGTTAAAACCTTGGAAAGGCTAGGGGTATCGGCAATTATTATTGAAGATAAGACAGGCCTTAAGAAGAATTCATTATTTGGAACTGACGTTACTCAAACTCAAGATACTATAGAGCATTTCAAAAGCAAGATAAGAGCTGGAAGAGAGGCTAGGGTTACTAGCGATTTTATGATAATTTCAAGAATAGAGAGTTTAATTGCAAAGGCAGGTATGGAAGATGCAGTTAACAGGGCAAAAGCTTACATTGAAGCTGGTACCGATGGAATCATGATTCATAGCAAGGAAAAGGATGGAGAAGAAATTAGAGAATTTTGTAAAAGATATAATGAATTTGAAAATAAAGTTCCGTTAATAGTAGTTCCAACTTCATATAATTTTATGACAGAAGAGGAGCTGGTTGAATTAGGTGTCAGCGTTGTTATTTATGCGAATCATTTAATTAGAAGTGCTTATCCAGCTATGGTTAATACCGCAAAAAGTATATTAGAAAATGGAAGGTCAAAAGAAGCATCAGTGAATTGCATGCCTATAAAAGAAATTCTTACTTTAATTCCAGGCGGAAATTAAAGTATAGATATCCAATTGAGAACTTAAAATTATGTGATAACTAACCGAAATTACAAATATTTTTATTCCGAAAAACTATGAAAATATCGCTGAAGGTTCTAAGTTCCAGGTTGCATCCACATTGGCATGCTCCAACTTTCAGTTTAACAAGCTAATGAGGAACAACCTAGAACTAAGAACCTTTGACAGCTCATTTTCAAATGTTTTCTCCACAAAAATATTTATAATTTCTAGTGAAGATATCAACTTAAAGTTTAACGAGTATGGATAAGCATTACATATATAAGTTCAATTCATAGTTTGGATATCTATAGTTAACAGTAACAGTTATCAATTTATGCCCTTTATGGCATGTTGTGAACAGTTTAAAGTTAATGAATTGAAATAAATACGGACAGATCAAGTCTTATAATTGTATTTTAGGAGTGAAGTAAATGATTGATGTTAAAGAATTTTATAATGAGTTATTAAATAATGATATAGATTTTTTCACTGGAGTACCAGATTCTTTACTTAAGTCTTTTTGTGCATTTATTAAGGATAATGTTAGCGAAAGAAAGAATATAATTGCAGCAAATGAAGGAAATGCTGTTGGGCTAGCGGCAGGATACTATTTAGCAACAAAAAAAATAGGACTTGTATATATGCAAAATTCAGGAATTGGAAACGCATTGAATCCTCTTGTCTCCCTTGCTGACAAATTAGTATATAGTATACCTATGCTTTTAGTAATAGGATGGAGAGGTGAACCGGGTAAAAAAGACGAACCTCAGCATATAAAACAAGGTATAATAACTACTAAAATTTTAGATGTACTAGGAATCAAATATAAAATTATAGATAACACTATAAATAATAATGAAATGAAATTGATAGTGAAAAAAGCACATGATCATATGAAGGAAAATAATGAGCCTTATGCTTTAGTAATAAGAAAAGAGACATTTGATGAATATAAACTTAAGAGTAATCCAGTCTATGATTTTGATATTACAAGGGAAGAGGCTATAGAGATGTTAGTAACTAATATGAAGCAGAATGCAGTGGTAATATCAACAACAGGAATGGCATCTAGAGAACTATTTGAATTAAGAGAAAAATATAAGCAAGATCACAATAAAGATTTTCTAACAGTGGGTTCAATGGGACATGCATCGCAGATTGCTTTAGGCATTGCACTAAGCAAAAAAAGTAATGAAATTTATTGTATAGACGGGGATGGGGCATTGTTAATGCATCTTGGTGGATTAGCCATTATAGGAAATCAAAAACCTAAAAATTTTAAACATATTTTAATAAACAATGGCGCACATGATTCGGTTGGAGGTCAAGAAACTGTTGGATTACAAGTAGATACTGTAGCGGTTGCAAAAGCATGCGGTTATAATGAGGGCTTTTCCTGTTCTTCAAAAGTAGAATTGATAAAGTTATTAAAAGAAATAAAAGATATAGAAGGACCAGTATTTTTAGAGATTAAAGTAAAAAGAGGCTCAAGAAGAGATTTGGGGAGACCAACGTTAGCACCAATAGAAAATAAAGAAGCTTTTATGGATTTTTTGAATATTTAGTGGAGGTATTAGAGTGGAAATTAAGAGAAATATATTATTAAATCCTGGTCCTGCAACTACGACAGATACAGTGAAACTTGCTCAAGTTGTACCAGATATATGTCCAAGAGAAAAAGAATTTGGAGATGTTATGGAATATGTGTCAAAAGAACTTACTAATTTTGTAGGCTCGAATGACCAATATACAACTGTATTATTTGGAGGTTCTGGGACAGCAGCAGTGGAAGCAATCTTAAGTTCGGCGGTAGATGATAATATTATTTTAATCATAAACAACGGGGCTTATGGGAAGAGAATGTGTGAGATAGCTAAAATTTATAATTTAAACTATATAGAATTTAAAAGCTCACCAATAGAAGAGATTAAATTGGATGAATTAGAAGAGATAATAAAAAAACATAATTCAAAAGATAAGAAATCTGAGAAAACATATATAAGCCATTTAGCAGTAATCCATCATGAAACTACAACGGGATTGCTAAATGATATAAAAACTATAGGAGGAATATGTGAGAAATACGATATTGAGATGATAGTTGATGCAATGAGTTCTTTTGCAGGAATTCCTATAGATATGGAAGAGATGAACATAAAATATTTAGCTTCAAGTTCTAACAAATGTATACAAGGAATGGCTGGAATAAGTTTTGTGATAGCCAATAAGAAATCATTGGAAAAGACAAAGAATATTAAGCCTAGAAATCTATACCTTAATATGTATAAACAATATTTATATTTCATAGATAATTACCAAATGAGATTTACTCCACCAGTGCAAATTCTTTATGCTTTAAATCAAGCAATAATTGAAGCAAAGGAAGAAACGATTGAAAGCAGATATGAGAGATATAAAGCCTGCTGCAGAATATTATGGGACGGATTAGATAAGCTTAAATTAAAGAGATTGGTAAAGGATGAAGCATCATCTATGCTTTTAACTACAATCATTGAGCCACAAATTTATGACTATAATTTTAAGGATTTGCATGATTATTTATATAGTAAAGGATTTACTATATATCCAGGAAAAATATCATTCGAAAATACTTTTAGAATAGCTAATATAGGACAGATATATCCAGAAAATATGACTAAATTTATTGAGATATTAGAAGAATACTTCAGCCAGTTAAAAGTTAAGAGTTATGAGTTATGAGTTAAGGAAGAAAAGCCTACAGGCTTTTCAAAAATACATATTTCATCTTTAACTCATAACCTATAATTCATAACTCATTATTGTATGTAGTATAATCAAAAAATTACAAGTAATAATCAAGTTTGGGATTATTACTTGTAATTTTTTAAGCAATTTCATAACTGAAAAATCTTTTGAAAGTTATTGTTAATACTAATATTATAACTGATGTTAATGCTATTGTTCCACCAGGAGCACTATTTACATAATAGGAAAGAACAAGTCCAGCCATAACATCCAGTAATCCGAAAAATATTGCTAGAATCAATGTTTTTGTGAATCCTTTTTTTAACTGCATAGCTGTTGCTACGGGAACAACTATGATTGAAGATACAACTAGAATTCCCATTACCCTTATTGATAGGGAAATAGTAGCACCAACAAGCAAAGTAAAAATATAGTTTATTAATTTAACATTAATGCCAGCTGTTTTTGCAGCATTTTCATCGAAGGTTACATAAATTAATTTATTATAAAGAAATAAAAGAACTGCAAGGCAGATTGCACCGACGATTGTGATTAATAATATATCAGAGTGTGTAACGGTTAAAATACTTCCAAATAAAAATGAATCAACCTTAGCAGAAGCTTTTCCACTGCTAATTAAAATAATCGCTATTCCTAAACTCAAGGTCAAAACTATAGACATTACAAGCTCACCGTACTTTTTAAAATAAGTTCTTAAAAATTCAATAACTAAAGCACAAATGCTAGTAAATAAAAATGCGGTTAAAAGTGGATCGGTGCCAATAACAAGACCTATTGCAACTCCAGCAAAGGATGAATGAGATAATGTATCTCCAATCATTGAATAGCGCCTAAGTACAATAAAAAGTCCTATAAATGGACAAAGTATAGAAACAATAAAACCTACAATAAATGCATTTTGCATAAAACCTAATTCAAACATAAAATATTACCTTTCCAAATTACTACTATATGATCTTAGAAAATGAAGTTTCAGATTCTAAGTAGTTCTTAAAACTTTCTTTTGTGTATAAAGTTAAGATACCATCTTCTATTCTTAGAATATGTGTTGAATATTTCAGTGCAACTTTTGTATTATGTTCAACAGAAATAATAGTTTTGTTAAAATCTTTATTTAAATTTTGGAGTAATGGATAAATTTCTTTTTGACTCTTTTCGTCTACTCCAGTTGAGGGTTCATCCAAGATAATTAAATCTGGATCTCCAATTAATGCTCTTGCAATAAAAATTCGTTGTTGCTGGCCTCCTGAAAGGTTACCAATTAAATTTTTACTGAATTCGGACATATTTACTTTATTTAGAGCATCATCAACATAAGTTAAATTTCTAATTCCAATTGTCTTTGCGTGACAAGATAGAACTTCTTTAACTGTTATTGGAAATTCAGCGTTAAAATTGTCCAATCTTTGTGAAACATAAGAAACTTTATTAGTATCTAAAATGATTGATCCTGAGTCGGGTTTTAAAAGTCCCAATATAAGTTTTATTAATGTACTTTTGCAGCTTCCGTTTTCACCTAAGATAGATAAATAAACTCCTTTTGGAATATTAAGATTAATATCTTTTAATAAATCTGTTCCTTTTATATATGAAAATGATAGATTCTTTATGGTAATCAAATAATCAACTCCTTAAAACATTATTATATTATACACTTTATTGCAAATCATTTGCAATAGAAATTCATATTATAATTTGCACTAGAAAAAAAATATGGTAGAATTTATATGACACAGTAACTTAAATTATGAGAATAAAATATATCACAATTTTAATTAAATGATATTTATATAAGTGAGTTTAAGGAGAAAAGACAATGAAGATTTTGGAAGGAATAAAAAAGTATTCTAAGAGTGATAGAATTGCGCTAAAGTGTGATGGAAAAGTCATGAAATATAAAGAATTAGATGATATTTCAGAACATGTAGCCGCATTCCTATTAAAAGATTTGGGAGAGGATAGGACACCAATTATAATATATGGGAATAAAGAAAATCTAATGATGGCAGTTATGATGGCTGCGTTAAAGTCTGGAAGAGCATACATACCAATTGATATAAGCTATCCTAAGGAAAGAGTTGAAGCTATTATTAGTGAAGTTCATCCCAAAATACTTATAGATTTTAGTAAAGATAATATATTTAATGGTGTACGTATTTTAAAGGAAAAAGAAATAAATGAAATTGAACAGGAATATCAAGGCTATGAAGTTGATAGGATGAGCTGGGTAAAAGAAGATGAAAGTGCTTATATTTTATTTACTTCCGGAAGTACTGGAAAGCCAAAAGGAGTACAAATAAGTAGTAATAATTTAGACAATTTTGTTGAATGGATAGCAGAATATTTAAAGCTTGATGAAAGTGAAGAAGTATTTATGAATCAAGCTGCATACTCTTTTGATCTATCAGTAACATCAATTTATCCAGGATTATGCTACGGAAAAACATTGCATGGGTATTCAAAAGAAACCCTTTCAAATTTAAAGAATATGTTTAATGACATGAGAGAATCAGAAATAAACATTTGGGTATCAACACCATCTTTTGCAGGAATGTGTGTCGTAGAAGAAGATTTTAATTCGAAAATGCTACCTGGTTTAAAGGCTATGGTATTTGTAGGAGAAGTATTGCCTAAACCATTATGTGAAGAACTTTTAAACAGATTCCCAGAAACAAGGATTGTAAATGGATATGGCCCAACGGAAGCAACAGTTGCAGTTAGTGCAAATGATATGAATAAAGAACTATTACTTAAAGAAGGTAGTTTACCTATTGGATACCCTATGAAAACTTCTGTTGTAAAGATTGTTGATGAAGATGGAAATGTATTAGGCGACGGAGAAAAAGGCGAAATTATAATTGTAGGGCCTAGTGTAAGTAAAGGCTATTTCAAAAACGAAGAAATGACAGAAAAAGCATTTTTCTATGATAATTATAATGGAAGTGAATGCAGAGCCTATAGAACTGGGGACTTAGGATACTATGTAGATGGAAATTTATATTATTGTGGTAGAAAAGACTTTCAAATAAAACTTAATGGGTATAGAATCGAAATAGAAGATATAGAAAATAATTTAGTAAAGGTTAGTAATATTAAGAATGCAGCAGTAGTTCCAATTTATAAGGAAGAAAAAATAGCATATCTTACAGCTTTTGTTGAATTAAAAGAAGATAATGGGCTAAGTGGATTGAAAAATGGAATAGCAATAAAAAAGGAGCTAAGTAAATTCATTCCTTCATACATGGTTCCGAGAAATGTAAAAATTGTAAAACAATTTCCTACTAATGTTAATGGAAAAATTGATAGAAAAAAATTATTAGAGAATATATAAGTTATATAAATGCAAAGGAGTATATTATTATGAAAGAAAAAGTGCTAGAAATATTTATTGAAGTTACAGGAAATGACGAGATTTCAGAAGATTTAGATTTAAATCTTTTTGATGCAGGACTTTTGGACTCATTAGCAATAATTGAAGTGTTACTTCAATTAGAAGAAAAGCTAGGAATAAAATTGCAGCCTACTGATTTAGAAAGAGAAGATATGTCAACAGTTAATAAGTTAACTGCATTCTTAGAAAATAGAAAATAAATTGTGATTTATAGATAAACAATTGCAAACATATAAATAAATTTATAGAATAAAGCTATATAGCTTAAACTATAAGTGATAAGTTTTAAGGGTGAAATCTGTTTAAAAGTTTCTAAAATATGTTTATAGAAATTTTAGTATAGATTTAATCAATAAACTTATCACTTTTAATTTGTTACTAATTTTGATTATTTAAATAAAACCTATGATTTATAAATTAATAATATATTAATTTATGATGACATAAATTTTTCTAAATACCAGCTATTATCACTGTCTTTTTTAAAGCTACCTCTGATAGAAGTTGATTTATGAGGAGGAACTTTAGCAAGTCCTGATGCTTCAACAATAGCAGTTTCATCATCGTAGTAAATTAGGGACATTTTTTGAACTCTGAGTAGTTTATTTTCTGATGAAAAACCTGTTGTGAAACTATGCTCAACTGCAAAGCCTAAATTTTTAGAATTGCTATGAATGTATGTTTTATATGCAATAAAAAATGAAGTAGTTATTATAAGTCCCAAAGAAATCACTAAGGATAATGTTTTCCTACGTTTAGCTCGTGCTTTAAGATGCCGTTCAAGTCTTCTATTTCTTTTGTAAACGAATGAAGTTTTTTCAAGTGGTAAATCATGTATCATATTTAGGTATCTCCTTAATCTTAAAATATTAAAAAACTTTTGTGTATAGACACAAAACTATATTACCATATATTTACAAATGGATAAATTAATAATTTATTACAATATGAGAAGCATGAAAATAAGAAGTGTAGGTATATATAGATATCAAATATATTAAAAGGGTTTATAACTGTTTTATTTTTGTGGTTATAAAATACCTTTTTTGATATAATTTATATAAATAAATTAACTAAAATGTATGTGCAGATTATTTTTAATATATCATTTGTCTATAATTTACAATTAGAGATGGATGTTTAATGAAGTCATATGTGTTTTTTATTTATTAAGAATGGGAATAATTATTATAAAACTATTAGGATGGTGAAGAAATGGATTTTTCAAGTTTAGTGTTAATGGAAAAGGATAAAGAAACGGGATTTATAAAAAGTGAACTCGGAAGCTTTGAGGTAAATGAAGGTGCTTTATTTGTGAAAAAATTTTATGTATTAGATGAAATTGTACACATGCATTTTGATACAAATAAAAATGTGGAAGAATGGGAATACTCAGCAATATACGATTTATTTAATACAAGTATATTTATTGAAAATGGCTATGAAATTGAAGAGGATTTAGATGAATATAATCCTACATATATAATAAAATTTAAATATGAAAATGATTATGATGCAATGAAAGAAAAAGTACAAGAAGCGGTATCTATAATAGAAAAAGAGATGAATTCAGTTTTTGAGGCTATTGAAGGAAAAGAAGCGGAATACTCAGAATAAAGTATGAAGTATTTCGTGATATGTAGAGTTATGGAATATAAGTTTTGTTTGGTATAACTTCAGTTTAGTGGAAAATTAAGGGCGAAATCCAACAAAGAGGATTTCTAAAAAGTATTATAAAAAAGAAAGATTGTAAGCTTTCTGTCCTTAACCGTAAACTGCGAATTGTACACTGTAAACTAATAGAAAGGTGTGTTAATATGGGAGATTTAAAAAAAAGAGAAGAAATTGAAGATCAGTTCAAATGGAAGGTAGACAAAATCTATAAAAGTATAGAAGATTGGGAAAAAGACTTTGAAGAGTTAAAAAATGAAGCTGTTAAACTAAAAGATTACTCAGGAAAGCTTACAAATGGAGAGAAGATTCTAGAATACTTTAAGGTAAATGAGAAAATATCTAGAGAAGCAGAAAATCTATTTATATATGCACATTTAAAATATGATGAAGATACATCAAACCCTACTTATCAAAGCTTAATGAGTAAAGTAGATATATATATGGCTGAACTTGGTAGCTATACTGCGTTTTTCGTGCCAGAAATTTTAAGTTTAGATGAAAAATTTATTAGAGATGAGACTGATAGACTAGATGAATTAAAGAAGTTCAAATTTTTAATTGAGGATATATTGAAAGAGAAACCCCATATACTATCAAAGGAGATGGAGGAACTATTAGCAGCTGCTTCAGATTGTTTAGATGCACCTTCAGCTATACATAGTATTTTGGTTAACGCAGATATGACATTTGGAAAGATACAAGATGAGGAAGGCAATGAAGTAGAATTAACAGAGGGGAGTTACTCATCGTTTATAAAAAGCAAAGATAGCAAGGTTAGAAAAGCTGCATTTGAGAAGTTATTTGGTGAATATGATAAGTTAAAGAATACTTTAGCAACTTCATTAACAGCATCAATAAAAACTTTTAATTTTAGCAGTAGAGTAAGGAAATATAATAGTGCATTAGAAGCATCATTAAAGCCTAACAATATTCCATTAGAAGTTTATGAAAATGCTGTTAAAGTTATAAATGAAAATTTAGATTCTCTTCATAGATATGTTAAAGTAAAGAAAAAGTTATTGGGATTAGATGAAATTCATATGTATGATCTATATGTACCTGTAATAGAAATCCCAAAAGAAAAAATAGAATTTAATTCTGGAGTAGAAATAGTACTAGAAGCATTAAAACCATTAGGAGAAGAATATTTAGAAATATTCAAAAATGGAATAAAAGATGGTTGGATAGATATATATGAGAACAAGGGTAAAAGAGGTGGAGCATATTCCTGGGGAGGATATGACACTATGCCATACGTACTTTTAAATTATAATAATGAATTAGGAGATGTTTCTACATTAGCTCATGAGATGGGGCATTCAATCCATTCATATTATTCAAGAAAAGAACAACCATATTATTATGCAAACTATACTTTATTCTGTGCTGAAGTTGCATCAACTACTAATGAATCTATACTTATCCATCATTTAATTGAAAAAGAAAAAGATGAAAAGAAAAAGCTTTATTTAATAAACCAAGAGTTAGAGCAGATAAGGACTACTGTATTTAGGCAACTAATGTTTGCAGAATTTGAACTTTATACTCATAAAACTTTAGAGAGTGGAATACCATTAACAGCAGAGGATTACAATAAAGCATGGCACGATTTAAATGTGAAATATTTTGGAGATGAAATTGTAATAGATAAAGAAATTGATGTTGAATGGTCAAGAATACCTCATTTTTATTCAGACTTTTATGTTTATCAATATGCTACTGGTTATGCTGCTGCATCAGCTTTTTCAAAATCAATTTTGGAAGGAAAAGAAGGTGCTGTGGAGAAATATAAAGGATTCTTAAAAGCAGGAGGTAGTGATTATCCAATAAATATTTTAAGAAATGCAGGAGTGGATATGACCACAAATGAACCAATAGAAGCTACAATAAAGAGATTCAATGAACTTTTAGATATGATAGAAAAGTAAACTCCAAGTAATGCACAATTCACAGAGCATAGTTCAATGTGAACTGTGCATTATATTTAGAGTTTTATAGCTATACTTTAAAATATTTTAGTTATATATGTCGCAATTAACAATTCACAAGGTACAATTGCAGTTAAAATCCTTACAGGATTTCTTAAAAATTAGAATTATTATTGCAATATACATATATAGTAAAAATAGAGAGGCGGACTGACTTGTTATTTTTTGATGATGCCTTAATTAATTTTGATAATTTTATATGTAGGAATGGTAGATTAACATGAATGGTTTTAAAGAAGAATTTTATAGGATTTTAATAAATAGAGAAAATTTTTATATGAAGCAATATTACAGTGGCTATCATAAAGAGGAAAGATATATTGCAATTAAGGAATTAAGAGATGGCATATATTGTGTATTAATAAGCGAAACAGAAGATTCAGACATAGATAGTTCGGAAGCATTTGAATATATAAGATCTTTGGGAAAGTCTTTTTCATTAAATGTAATAATTTTATCTAAGGGTGAGTATACATATACGAATAATTCATCGTTAGGAAATAAACTAATAATAAATACAGAAAATAATAGTGTTATACAATGTGATAATTCATGCATACCATTAAGACAGATATTTGAGGGGAATTTACAAATAAATGAACGAAAAAATGGTCAAAGTAAAAAAGAGCATAAGAATTATAATATTCTAACGTTTATTTTAATAGGAATAAATATAGTTGTATTTCTATTAACAGCTTTTATATCTGGTAATATTTTTGATATTGATACAAGGGTATTGATTTATTTTGGAGCAAAAATAAATATATTAATTGATCATGGAGAAATTTGGAGATTATTAACCTGCGCATTCCTACATTCTGGTTTGATACATATCGTGTGTAATATGTATTCTCTTTATATTATCGGTCCTCAGATTGAACAAATCTATGGTATTAGAAAGTATTTAAGTATTTATCTTATTTCTTGTATAACTGCATCAATATCAAGTTATTTTTTGAATCCAAATGGCATAGCAGTTGGAGCATCAGGCGGAATATTTGGACTAATGGGAGCATTATTAGCATTTGCCCTTATAGAAAGGAACAGGATTCAAAAGAAATTTTTGTCAAGCTTGCTTCAGATAATTGCTATAAATCTGTTTATAGGTTTAAGTATAAAAAATATTGATAATTTTGCACATATTGGAGGTCTCGTTGGAGGTATCGTATCAGGATACATTAGTTATATATTAGTTAGAAAAAAACATAATAAGTTTTAGGTAAATGTTCCTTAAATTTCTATAACATGCAATTTGATTGAAAATAGATACTGAAAAGGATTAAACTTTATTAATATTAATTTTATCTTAAGAAATATAGCTTGATTTTTTATTTTTATTGAAATATTATTAAATAGGTATAGTACGAAAAGAAATATATAAAATAATGAATGGGAATATATCTCATTAAATATTAGGAGTGAATGTAATGGGAAACTATATTTTTACCATAACAGCCTTCTTTCAGATTTTTGTTTTTGCGATAACTTGTTATTATTTATTATTAGGACTTATAGGACTTTTTAGAAGAAAAGAAAATAAAGATTATACGCCTAAAAATAAATTTGCATTGCTAATTGCTGCGCATAATGAAGAAGTTGTTGTTGGTAGTCTCATAGAGAGCATGTTAAAACTAGATTATCCTAAGGATATGTATGATATTTTTGTTATTGCAGACAACTGCACAGATGATACTGCCAAGATATCTAGACGTTATGGCGGAAATGTTAATGTTTGTGAAAGATTTGCAAAGGATAAAAGAGGGAAAGGTTATGCATTAGAGTGGATGTTTGCAAAATTATTTGCTATGGAGAAACAATATGATGCTGTTGCAATATTTGATGCAGATAATCTTGTACATAAAGATTTCTTAAAAGAATTAAATTCAAAAATGCTAGAAGGATATAAAGTGGTACAGGGATATATAGATAGTAAGAACCCTGATGACTCATGGATTTCAGCAGCATATTCTATAGCCTTTTGGACACAAAATAGAATGTTCCAATTAGCAAGAGCTAATATAGGATTTTCAAATCAAATTGGTGGAACAGGATTTGCAATTGAAACTAGTACATTAAAGAAACTAGGTTGGGGTGCAACTTGTTTAACAGAGGATTTAGAATTCACTTGTAAACTTGTTTTAAATGGTGAAAAAGTTGGATGGGCTCATGATGCTATCATATATGATGAAAAGCCACTAAAACTTGCGCAATCCTGGGTACAAAGAAAAAGATGGATGCAGGGATTTACTGATGTTGCTTCTAGATATTTCTTTAAATTAATTAAAAAGTCAATTATGGAGAGAAAATTCTATATGTTTGATTGTGCTTTATATGTATTGCAGCCATTTATAACATTATTATTAGGAGTTTCAGCGGTATTGACATTAATACAAGCAAATACACCTGCTCATATATTTATTATAAATTACTTGTTTGATAATTTAGGACTTAGTGATGTTGGATTAAAAACTTTTGCAGTTATTCAGTTTTTAATTACACCATTAGTATTAGCAATAGATAAGAAGGTTACAAAACCATTTTTATTGATTATGGCATTATATTCAACAAATGTTTTTATAGTCCCTTATTTAGCTACTAATATTCATAACTGGGTAATTTCATGGTTAATAGGAATTGGATATAATGTAGGATTTTTAATATTGACAGGAGTATTATTAGGTAAGAAAAATCTATTATTATTCTTTAGGTTTTGGTTGTATGGATTATATACATTAACATGGATACCAATAACAATTCAAGGTATCTTAAATAAAAACAATAAAGAATGGAATCATACTAAGCACGTTAGAAAGATAGAAATATGTGATGTTTAGACTTTAAAATATTAAAAAATAATATATAATTTAAGTAATATGGGTATTATAAAATGATTGTAATTTATTTTATAATACCCTTTTATATTGTATTTTGACTAAACTAAAAATTTATGATATTGTATTTGAAAAATTAAATGTATTTAAGTTTTTTTGACATTCGACGATAAAGGAAGTATATTTTTATAGAGTAAAAAATTACGAACAAATAAGAACTGGTGTTCAAATGGAGGAGTTTTATGGAAGCAAAGAGAACTGATACCTATGATGTGACGGATTTAACCTCACTAGAGAAATTAGAACCTGTTAGGATAAGACCGGGGATGTATATTGGTTCTACAGGAAGCAAAGGTTTGCATCATTGCATATGGGAAATAATTGATAACTCCATAGATGAAATAGCTAATGGGTATGGAAATAAAGTAACTGTAGTTTTAAATGAAGATAGAAGTGTTACAATAATTGATAATGGAAGAGGTATCCCTACAGGAATTCATCCAGTTAAGAAGAAGTCTGGAGTTGAAATGGTATATACCGAATTACATACAGGAGGAAAGTTTGATAATAAAAATTACAAAACTTCTGGAGGACTGCATGGAGTTGGAGCGGCTGTTGTAAATGCTTTATCAAAATGGTTAGAGGTTGAAGTATATCAAAACGGAAATATATATAGGCAGAGATTTGAATATGCTTTTGACAAAGAATTAAAAAGAGATATGCCAGGAACTCCAGTAGGAAGCTTAAAGGTAATTGGTAAAACAGATAAAGTTGGAACTAAAATCACATTTAAACCAGATAATGAGGTTTTCTCAACAACTGATTTTAAATTTGACATAATAGATAGTAGATTGCAGGAATTGGCTTTTCAAAATAAAGGTATAACTTTAGAATTAATAGATAAAAGAAAAGGACAAGAAATTGCAAAGGAATATTATTCTGAAAATGGTCTTTTAGATTTTATAAATTATTTAAATGAAAGTAAGACACCAATTCATGAAACACCTATAATTTTTGATGGTGAAAGAACTGTGGAAAATATTCAAATGTATGGTGAAGTCTGCATACAATTTACAGACTCAACAACTGAGTATATTGCAAGCTATGTTAATAATATTCCGACTACTGAAGCTGGAACTCATGAGACGGGTTTCAAAACTGGAATGACAAGATCTTTTAAAGAATGGTCTAAAAAATTAGGACTAGTTAAAGAAAAGGATAAGGAGTTTGAAGGTGATGACCTTAGAGAAGGTATGACTGCAATTGTAAGAATTAAAATTACGAATCCTATCTTTGAAGGTCAAACTAAAACTAAACTTGGTAATACTGAAGCTTACACAATGATGAATGATTTGGTTTATACTAAATTTTCTGAATGGATAGAAGATAATAAACCACTAGCAACAAGCATAATAAACAATGCATTAGAAGCGGCTAAAAGAAGAGATAAGATAAAAAAAATAAATGAAGCAGAAAAAAAGAAAATAGGTAAAGGTACTGCACCATTAGCAGGTAAGGTTGCAGTTTGTACTTTAAAAGATAAGACTGTAAATGAATTTATAGTTGTGGAAGGAGATTCGGCAGGTGGATCTGCGAAACAAGCTAGAGACAGAAGATTTCAAACTATAATGCCATCAAAAGGTAAAATAATGAATACAGAAAAGCAAAAGCTTGAAAATGTATTAGCATCAGAAGAGTTGAAAATATTTAATACAGCAATTGGAACGGGGACTTTAGATAATTATAGAGAAGAAGATTTGAAATATGATAAGATAATAATCATGAGTGATGCAGATGTTGATGGATATCATATTAGAACTCTTTGGATGACTTATATTTATAGATATATGAGGCCGTTAATAGCAAATGGACATCTATATTTAGCACAGCCTCCTTTATATAAGGTGTATAAAGAATCAAAAGGTAAGAATATAGTTAAATATGCATATAGTGATGAAGAATTAGAAGGCACTAAAAAACAGGTTGGAAAAGGTGCTCTTATCCAAAGATACAAAGGGCTTGGGGAAATGAATCCAGACCAATTGTGGGAAACAACACTGAATCCTGAAAGCAGAACTCTTTTACAAGTCACTATAGACGATGCTGCAAAGGCAGAAAAGATGGTTTCTTTACTTATGGGTGATATTGTAGAGCCTAGAAAGAATTATATGTATAAATACGGAGAATTTTAATTAGTTAACAGTTTGCAGTGCACAGTTTACAGTTAAGGAGGAAATCTCTAAGAGATTTCTATAAAATATATAATTTAGAAAAGGCGAAGGCTTTTCATCAGTAATTGTCAATTGTACATTGTCAAATGTTAATTGTAGAAGGGATATGTTATGGCAAAGAAAAATGAAAATATTATACCTAAGGATAATAACATAATTGGTATTCCCCTTGAAGAGGCAATGCCAGAAAATTATTTACCATATGCAATAGAAGTTGCTAAAGATAGAGCGCTTCCAGATGTCAGAGACGGGCTTAAGCCTGTACATAGAAGAATTCTATATGGGGCGTATATGCTTAAAGCTTTTCCAGATAGGCCTTATTATAAATCAGCAAGAATAGTTGGAGATATTTTAGGTAAATTCCATCCTCATGGAGATACATCAGTCTATGAATCAATGGTGATTTTGGCCCAAGATTTTTCTACAAGAGAACCGTTGATTGAAGGTCATGGAAACTGGGGATCTATAGATGGTGATGGAGCAGCAGCTATGAGATACACAGAGGCAAGATTGTCGTCAATTGCAATGGAAATGCTGCGAGATATAGATAAAGACACTGTAGAAATGGTTCCGAATTACTCTGATAGTGAAATGGAGCCTAAAGTATTACCAAGCAGATATCCTAATCTTTTAGTAAATGGTGCTTTTGGTATAGCAGTTGGTCTTGCAACAAATATACCACCTCATAATTTAGAAGAAGTAACTAATGGGGTACTAGCTTATATAGATAATAATGAAATTACTACTTCTGAGTTAATGCAACACATAAAAGGACCAGATTTACCTACAGGCGGAATCTTAATTGGAGAAAATTCTATTTTGTCTGCATATGAAACTGGAGAAGGTAAAGTTGCATATAGAGCTAAGACTAATATAGAAAAACTAGAAAATGGAAGAATAGGAATAGTAATAACTGAATTCCCATATAGAAGAAATAAATCTAGGATACTTCAAATCATATCTGAAATGACAGGAGATAAAAGACATGCAAAAGCTTTAGAGTCTATAACAGATATTAGAGATGAATCTGATAGAAATGGTATTAGAGCTGTGATAGAATTAAAGAAAAATGCAGATGAAGATATTGCAGATAAGGTATTAAAATATTTATTTAAAAAGACTGATTTACAGTGCAATATAAGCTTTAATATGGTCGCGCTCGCAAATGGTAAACCGGAAACCATGAGTTTAAAAGCGATAATAAAATACTATGTAGAGCATCAAAAGGAAATAATAACAAGAAGGACCCAAAAAGAACTTGATGCAGCTAAGAAAAGACATCATATTGTGGAAGGTTTCATAAAGGCAATAAGCATTTTAGATGAAGTTATAGCAACAATTAGAAGTTCAAAATCTAAAAAAGATGCTTCAGATAATTTGATAAGTAAATTTGAATTTTCAGAAGCACAGGCTCAAGCTATATTGGAACTTATGTTATATAGATTAACAGGTCTTGAAATAGAGACATTCCAAAAGGAATATGCACAACTTGAAAAATTAATTAAAAAACTTGAAAAAATTCTGTCTAGTGAAAAAGAACTTCTAAAAGTAATAAAAACTGAATTGAAAGAAATAAGCGATAAATATTCTAATAAGAGAAGAACTGAAATTATACATGATGATAATGAAAGTAAAATAGATATTGAAGAATTAATAGTAGTAGAAGATGTAGTAATCACAATATCAAAAGAGGGATTTGCAAAGAGAATACCTGTTAAAAACTATAATAGATCTAACTCAGAGCCAGAAGATATTGAATATAGAGAAGGAGATTCCTTAAAATATTTAATAAATTCAAATACTAAGGATACATTGTTAATATTTACTGATAAAGGCTTTATGTATCAGACAAAAGGTATTAATATTCCAGAACTAAAATGGAAAGAAAAAGGGGACAGATTAGATGGAATTATTAAATCATTAAATCTTGATAATGAGAAGATAGTTGGTGTAATATCTTTAGATAATTTCACTCCAGATAAAGCATTTAGATTTATAACTAAAGGTGGAGGAATTAAGTTAAGTTCTTTAGATAAATTTCAAACATCATATGCTAAGCTTCAAGCTTTAAAGCTTAGGGATGAAGATGAATTGATAGATGTAACCATAAGAGACTCAGACGAAGTACCTAAGTTCTTGAAATTCAAGAGCAAGCTAGGACTTGAATTTACTCTTGAAGTAAAAAAACTTGAAGATACTTCTAGAAATATATTACCTATTCAATTATTTAATTTTGCTCAAGATGATGAAATTGTTGAAGTTCAGGATAGC
The DNA here is from genome assembly GCF_002006495.1 of Clostridium sp. BL-8. NCBI lineage: Bacteria > Bacillati > Bacillota > Clostridia > Eubacteriales > Clostridiaceae > Clostridium > Clostridium sp. BL-8. The sequence goes on along the minus strand of NZ_LZZL01000018.1, from coordinate 24,205 downwards.
GAAGAAATAGAATTTTTTGAATTAAATATTGGTATTACGGATAAGAATAAGTTTAAGGCTTTTGAGAGAATCAAGGAAGATCCTCTTAAGGTTAAAACTAATTCATTGAAGGAATTATTGATGTTTAGTAATAAAGGATATGTATATAAAGTGCCTGTATTTTTAATGAAGAACGTATTAGCCGGTGAAGTGCCAGTAGAAGCATTTTTAGGAAAGCTTCAAAAAGGAGAAAAGATTATCAGTATAACTTCACTTGATTCTTATGATGATGAACTAGGAGTATACACGTTTACTAAAAAAGGAATGATTAAAAAGACTTTACTTAAAGAATTTGAAGGGGAATTTTTTAAACAAGTATGTTATAAATTTAAATTTGAAGATGATGAAGTAATCTCGGTAGAGGTAAATCAGGCAAAGTTCGGTCATTTGATTACGATAACTAAAAAGGGAATGGCTATAAGATTTCCAGTTGAAAATGTTAGTGCTATGGGAAAAGTAGCGTCAGGTGTTACGGGAATAAGTTTAAGGGACGAAGATGAAGTCATTTTTGGAAAGTACCATAGTAATTATATAAGTAGTGAAGGAAATAGTGTAACATTATCTTCAAATGATGCACAAATAGTATTGACTTCAAAATCAAAGAAAAAATCGGTTGTCAAGATAAATGATATAAAGCTTCAAAATAGAGCTGGAAGAGGTGCAAGTATAATGATGATTGTACTTGATGATGAAATAAAAGATGTAACACTTAACTAGTTATGAGTGATGAGTTATAGTTGGAAAATTATTTTATATAGCAACTTATAACTTTTAACTTTGAATTTGTGGTGGTATAATATAGATATAAATATGAAATTTATAGAATGAGGATGTTCTAAACTAAATTTAGAATATCCTCATTTAATCATGTTAGTAAAATATTTGATTATATATTTTTTGATGTGTCATAAATTTGAGGAGGAATTTATATGAAAAAAGTATGCATATTATTAGCAGAAGGTTTTGAAGAGATAGAAGCTTTAACTGTATCAGATATAATGAGAAGAGCAGAAGTAACATGTGATTTAGTTTCAATCGGAGGAAAAAAGGTGCAATCAAGCCATGGGGTAACAGTAGAGGCAGATAAGATTTTTGAAGAAAATATGGATTATGATCTTGTAGTTATTCCAGGTGGGATGCCAGGAGCAACTAATTTAAGAGATGATGAGAGAGTAATAAAGTTTGTTAAAAAACAAAATAAAGAAGGAAAATTATTAGGAGCAATATGCGCAGGCCCAATAGTACTTGGAAGAGCCGGACTTACTGAAGGAAGAAATATAACATCTTATCCAGGATATGAGGATGAATTACCAAACTGTGAATATTTAGAAGAAGCTGTAGTTGTGGATGAAAATATAATAACCAGCAGAGGACCTGCGACAGCAATGACATTTGCTTATAAATTATTAGAAGTTCTTGGGTATAGTCATAAGGTAGAGGGAATTTCTTCAGGTATGTTATATAAAATGTTTATAGGATAACCCAATTTTCTTAGTTATAACTCATAATTTATAATTCATAACTAGAAGTGGTGCGTAGAGGAGAAATAATGACAGAACGATGGTTCATTAAGAATATAAAAGCTGATTATAAGCAGATATCAAAAAAATATGGAATAACAGAACTTATGAGTAAGCTTATAGTAAACAGAAATATTATAAATGATGAAATGATAAAAAGTTATATAAATCCAGGATTAGATAAACTTCATGATCCAGGTGAAATGAAGGATTTAGATAAAGCTGCTCAAATAGTTATTGATAAAATAAAGTCAGGTAAGAAAATTCGAATTGTTGGGGATTATGATGTAGATGGTGTTATAAGCATTTATATTTTATATAAGGCATTAAAAAGATGTAATGCTAATGTGGATTATGAAATTCCAGATCGAATTAGAGATGGATATGGAATAAATATCAATATAATAAAACAAGCAAAAGAAGATGGAGTAGATACGATTTTAACTTGCGATAATGGTATATCAGCTATAGAACAAATAAAGTATGCCAAGGATTTAGGGATGACTGTAATAGTAACAGATCATCATGATATACCATTTATCGAAGAGAAAGATGAGAATAGGAGATTTATTAGCCCAAGTGCAGATGCAATAGTGAACCCTAAGCAGGAAGAATGCAAGTATAAATTTAAACAATTATGTGGTGCAGGAGTGGCTTTTAAACTTGTAGAAGTGCTTTATAAAAATTTAAGTATAGGTAGAGAAGAAGCTTATAAATTTATAGAATTCTTAGCAATAGCAACTGTTTGTGATGTTGTAGATTTAGTTGATGAAAATAGAATTTTTGTTAAAAAAGGACTTGAATTAATAAATAGCACTACTAATTTAGGATTAATGGAATTGATACGGGAATCAGAATTAGGAGAGAAAAATTTATCTGTATATCATTTAGGATTCATAATAGGACCATGTATAAATGCATCTGGGAGATTGGATTCTGCTAAAAAAGGATTAAAATTATTGCTTTCAGATGATGAGGAAGAAGCAGTTAAGCTTGCAAAAGAAATAGTCAGGTTAAATGAAGAAAGAAAGGACATGACTATGAAAGGCGTGGAGGCTGCTACAGAAATTATTGAAAAGAATGGATTTATAGATGACAAGGTATTTGTTATTTATATTCCAGATGTACATGAAAGTTTGGCAGGAATAATAGCCGGAAGAATACGAGAAAAATATAATGTTCCAACTTTAATTATAACTAAATCTGAAAGTGGCGCAAAAGGTTCTGGAAGATCTATAGAAGAATATAACATGTTTGAGGAACTTGTTAAGTGCAAAGATATACTTGAAAAATTTGGAGGACATCCCATGGCAGCAGGTTTTTCATTAAAAGAAGAAAATATAGATGAGCTTAGAAAAAGATTGAATGAAAATACAACTTTAGATGATGAAGATTTGCTGAAAAAAATTACTATAGATTGTGTGCTTCCACTAGACTCAATAAGTTATGAACTAATTAATAATTTAGAAAAATTGGAGCCGTTCGGTAAGGCAAATTCTAAACCTTTATTTGCTGAAAAAGATGTTAATCTGTTAAAGGCCGCAATACTTGGCAAGAATAATAATGTACTTAAATTGAAGGTAAAGACTAGGCAGAATAAGTTCATTGATGCAATTTATTTTGGAGATATTAGTGAATTTGAAGCGCTAATAACAGACAAGTTTGGAGTAGAGGAACTGCAAAAACTTTATGATGGAGCATATAATGATGTAAGGTTAGATTTAGTATTCTATCCTAGTATTAATGAATATAATGGTAATGTTACAATTCAAATTGTAGTGCAAAACTACAGATAGTTAATTTAGTTCACAGTTTACAGTGCGCAGTTGAAGTATTAAACTCTTTCAGAGCTTAATAAAATTAAAGAAATCCTGCGAGGAAAAGTGAAAATCAAAATTTGAAGGAAAAGCCAAAAAAGTGAATGTCCAAATTTTATATTTGGAAACATGAATTTTCTCTATAACTGTAAATTGTAAACTAACTAAGAGGGGTGTTTTTTGTTGAAATATAAAATAATAATGACAGGAGGAGGAACAGCAGGTCATGTTACTCCTAATTTAGCGTTAATACCAAAATTAAAAGAAAGAGGATTTGAAATAAAATACATTGGAAGCATCGATGGGATTGAAAAGGAAATTATTAATAAAAATAATATACCTTTCTTCGGAATTTCATGTGGTAAGTTAAGAAGATATTTTGATGTAAAGAACTTTACAGATCCATTTAAAATAATGAAGGGAATTATGCAGGCTTTAAGGATTTTATCCAAAGAGAACCCAGATGTTATTTTTTCAAAGGGAGGTTTCGTAGCTGTACCAGTTGTAATTGCTGCTTCCATAAAAAAAATACCAGTAGTAGCACATGAATCTGATATGACTCCAGGCCTTGCAAATAAATTGTCAGCACCTTTTTGCGACAAGTTATGTGTAACATTCAGAGAGAGCTTAAATTATGTAAAAGGAAATAAGGGAGTTCTTACAGGCAGCCCCATAAGAGAAGAAATACTTCATGGAGATAAAATAAAAGGAAAGAAACTATGTAATTTTAATGATGATAAAGAAATTCTGCTCATCATGGGTGGAAGCCTTGGCTCAAAGTTAATAAATGAGGAAATAAGAGGAATTTTAGATAAGCTTCTGAAGGAATTTAATTTAATTCATATTTGTGGAAAAGGAAACATAGATAGAAATCTTATAGATAAAAAGGGGTATAAGCAATTTGAATATGTAAGTGAGGAATTACCAGATCTTATGAAGGCAGCAAACTATGTGATTTCAAGGGCTGGAGCAAATTCCATATTTGAGTTTTTAGCATTAAAGAAACCTACATTGTTGATACCTCTTTCGAAGAAGGCTAGCAGAGGAGATCAAATTTTAAATTCTAAATCTTTCGAAAAAGAAGGTTATTCACTAATGCTTCAAGAAGAAGAAATTAATAAGAATTCATTATATGAAAAGATTTTAGAATTAAAAGAAAAAAAGAAAAAGCTTATAGACAATATGGAGAAAAGTCAAGCTAAAAATGGTGTTGAAGCGATAGTAAATGTAATACTAGAAAGCATCAGAAAGTAATTGATATTATGAAAGTTATAAGTTAAGGATGAAATCCTGAAAGGAAGTTTTGAAATATATATTTTGGAAAAGCCTGTATGCTTTTTTCCTTAACTGTAAGCTTTGAATTTCGTAACTGTAAACTGACTAAGAGCTTTTCTTATTTGACTAATAACTGGTTAAAAAATTTTCTTGATTAACCATAAAAAACATTAGTTACAGGCTAGAAATCTAATTCATATTTGAGATGTTTATGTGGTTAGCGGCGATAAAATATATATTTATAACTTAAAATAATACAAATTATACAATCAAATCTTGCAAAAAAAAATATGTGAGATATAATAAAAGGGTAAGTTCAATTTTAGTTAGAGACGTAAGTTAATTATTTAACGAAAAGATGAGGTGCTGTTTCGATGAAAAAAGTGTCAATCATTTATTGGAGTTGTGGTGGAAACATAGAGGCCCTTGCAAATGTCATGGCAGAAGGTGCTAGGGAAGAAGGAGCAGAGGTAAATGTAATACATGTGGGAGATGCTACAGTTGAAGATGTGTTGAATTCAGATTCTGTTGCTTTTGGAAGTCCTGCAGTGGACGCCACTAAAATAGAACAAGAGGAAATGAAACCATTTCTAGAACAGTTAATAAATTTCAATGAACAGAATAAGAATAAGAAATGTATTTTATTTGCAACCTATGGATGGATAGAGGATACTTTCATGAAAATATGGAAGGATGAAATGACATCCTATGGTTTTAATGTCATTGGAGATTTAGCAGTTAAAGATTCACCGACTAAGGTACAATCAGATATTATTAAAGAATTAGGAAGAAAATTAGCAAAGTAATATGCTGATTTTTACTCTATATGTGTAAATTTAAGAATAATATTTTAACTAGCTGAATATTGTTGTGTATATTAGGTGGTCTTACAGACTAGCTTATATAAATTTAAATTACTCTAAATTTAGTTTTAAAATTAGAAAGAGGGGTCAAACGCGATGAGAAAAATGAAAACTATGGATGGTAATACTGCAGCAGCTCATATATCTTATGCATTTACAGAAGTTTCTGCAATATTCCCAATTACACCATCATCACCAATGGCAGAACATGTTGATGAATGGGTAGCTCAAGGAAGAAAAAATATTTTTGGACAACCTGTTAAGGTTATGGAAATGCAATCAGAAGCTGGAGCAGCTGGTGCAGTTCACGGATCTTTACAAGCTGGAGCTTTAACAACAACTTATACAGCTTCACAAGGTTTATTATTAATGATACCAAACATGTATAAAATTGCTGGTGAAATGTTACCAGGAGTATTCCACGTATCAGCTAGAGCATTAGCTACTTCTGCTTTAAACATATTTGGAGATCACCAAGATGTTATGGCAGCAAGACAAACTGGTTTTGCAATGCTTGCAGAAGGATCAGTTCAAGAAGTTATGGACTTAGCAGCAGTTGCTCATTTAACTGCTATTAAAACAAGAATTCCATTCTTAAACTTCTTTGATGGATTCAGAACTTCTCATGAAGTACAAAAAATTGAAGTTTTAGAATATGATGAATTAGCAAGCCTACTTGATTGGGATTCAGTTAAAGCTTTCAGAGAAAGAGCATTAAACCCAAATCATCCTGTAACTAGAGGAACTGCTCAAAATGCAGATATCTATTTCCAAGAAAGAGAATCTGTTAATAAATTCTACAATGAATTACCAGAAACAGTTGAAAGCTATATGGCTGAAATCACTAAATTAACTGGTAGAGAATATCACTGTTTCGATTACTATGGAGCACCAGATGCTGATAGAGTAATCATAGCTATGGGTTCTGCTACTGACGTTTGTGAAGAAACTATAGATTACTTAAATGCTAACGGACAAAAAGTTGGTGTTGTTAAAGTAAGATTATTTAGACCATTCTCAAATGAAAGATTATTAGCTGCTATTCCAAAGACAGTTAAGAAAATCGCTGTTTTAGATAGAACTAAGGAGCCAGGATCAACTGGAGAACCATTATACTTAGATGTAAGAAATGCATTCTATGGACAAGCTGATGCACCACTTATTGTTGGTGGAAGATTCGGTTTAGGTTCAAAAGATCCAAATCCAGGACATATTGCTGCAGTTTATGCTAACTTAGCACAAGCTACACCAAAAAATGGATTTACAATAGGAATCGTTGATGACGTTACAAATACTTCATTAGAAGTAACTGAAGATATAGATGCTACTCCAGAAGGAACTACATCTTGTAAGTTCTGGGGATTAGGATCAGATGGTACTGTTGGAGCAAACAAGAGTGCAATCAAGATCATTGGAGATAATACAGACATGTATGCTCAAGCATATTTCTTCTATGATTCAAAGAAATCAGGAGGAATTACTGTATCTCACTTAAGATTTGGTAAGAAAGCAATTAAGTCACCATACTTAATAAACAAAGCAGACTTTGTTTCATGTTCTAACCAATCATACATCCACAAATACAATGTACTTGAAGGATTAAAACCAGGTTCTACTTTCTTATTAAATACTATCTGGACTCCAGAAGATTTAGAAGAAAAATTACCTGCTTCATATAAGAGATTCTTAGCAAACAACAACATTAAGTTCTACATTATCAATGCTGTAGGTATTGCTCAAGAAATCGGTCTTGGTGGAAGAATCAACATGATAATGCAATCAGCTTTCTTCAAGTTAGCTAACATTATCCCAGTTGAAGACGCTATTAAACACTTAAAAGATTCAGTTGTAACTTCTTATGGTAAGAAGGGTGAAAAAGTTGTTAATATGAACAACGCTGCTATAGATAAAGGTGTTGAATCAATTGTTGCAGTAAATATTCCAGAAGCTTGGAAGACAGTTGCAGATGAAGAAGCAGTAGAAATTAAGCATGCTACTAAATTTGTAAAAGATATAGTTATTCCAATGAATAGACAAGAAGGAGATCAACTTCCAGTTTCAGCATTTGCAGGTATGGAAGATGGTACTTTTGAAAATGGTACTGCAGCTTTCGAAAAGAGAGGAATTGCAGTAAATGTTCCTGAATGGGATTCAGAAAAGTGTATTCAATGTAACCAATGTTCAATGGTATGTCCACATGCTGCTATAAGACCTTTCTTATTAACAGATGCAGAAAAGAATGCGGCTCCAGGTGCAGCTAAAATTGTAGCTGCTAAGGGATTAAAGACTGAAGAACCATTATTATACACAATGGGTGTAACACCACTTGATTGTTCAGGTTGTGGAAACTGTGCTCAAATTTGTCCTGCTCCAGGAAAAGCATTAGTTATGAAACCACAAGAATCTCAACATGATCAAATAGATGTTTGGGATTACTTAACTCATGATGTTTCAGCTAAGAAGAACCCAATGAGCAAGACTACAGTTAAGGGTAGCCAATTTGAGCAACCATTACTTGAGTTCTCAGGAGCTTGTGCAGGTTGTGGAGAAACTCCATATGTTAAAGCTATAACTCAATTAGTTGGTGATAGAATGATGGTTGCTAATGCAACTGGATGTACATCAATTTGGGGAGGATCAGCTCCTTCAACTCCATACACTAAGAATAAAAATGGACATGGTCCAGCTTGGGCTAACTCATTATTTGAAGATAATGCTGAATATGGATTAGGTATGTTCTTAGGAGTTAAAGCTATAAGAGAAAGAATTGCAGAAAAAGCTGAAGCTGCTATAGCTGCAAATGATCCAGCAAAAGCTGAATTACAAGAATGGTTAGACAACATTAATGAAGGTGAAGGAACTAGAGAAAGAGCTGATAAATTAGTTGCTGCGTTAGAAGCATCTAACACTGAAGCTGCTAAAGAAATATTAGCTGAAAAAGACTACTTCGTTAAGAGATCACAATGGATCTTCGGAGGAGATGGATGGGCTTACGATATCGGATACGGTGGAGTTGACCATGTATTAGCTTCAGGAGAAGACGTAAATATATTAGTAGTAGATACAGAAGTTTACTCAAACACTGGTGGTCAATCATCTAAATCTACTCCAACTGCTGCAATAGCTAAATTTGCTGCAAGTGGTAAGAAGACTAAGAAGAAAGATCTTGGAATGATGGCTATGAGTTATGGTTATGTATATGTAGCTCAAATTAACATGGGTGCTGATAAGAACCAAGTTATGAAAGCTATTGCAGAAGCTGAAAGCTATAAAGGACCATCATTAATAATAGCTTATGCACCATGTATCAACCACGGATTAAGAATTGGTATGGGTAACAGTCAAGAAGAAGCTAAGAGAGCTAGTGCATGTGGATATTGGCAAACATATAGATTCAACCCAGAATTAAAAGATACTGGAAAGAATCCATTTACATTAGACTCAAAAGAACCAACTGCAGACTTCAAGGAATTCTTAATGGGAGAAGTAAGATACTCTTCACTTGCTAAGGCATTCCCAGAACAAGCAGATGCTTTATTTGAAAAGACTAAGAAAGATGCTATGGAAAGATTAGAAGGATACAAGAAATTAGCTAATCAACAATAGTATTAAAATAATTAAATAACTAAATTTGCGCGAAAAGGAGAAGCCGCTTATTTATAGAAGATTTCTATAAATATAGTGGCTTCTTTTTTTATTCTTTAAATAAGTTATAACTTGATAGAACTGTAGATGCGTTTTGAAAATAAGGAAAGATGGCAATTAATAATTGATGATGGATAATTTAGAGAAAAAAGCTTACAGCTTTTTGGAATAAAAAATAAAATTTTAAAGAATATAGAAATAATTCTATCTATAATTGTAAACTATACTTTTAAAAGTGTTAGCTTTAACATAGATTTAAAAAAATATTTTTATTTTAGGGTTTTAATTTATGTGAATAAAGGGTAAAATTAATTAAGATATTATCAAAAATAATTACTGCATAGGAGTACATATTTTGTGGTATGATACTTTAGAGATTTGAAAATTACTAATGTAGTACTGTAACAGTAGATATAAATTTACAAAGCAGCTATTTTTGATGTATATAACCAAGAGGAGGTTTAAGAATGGAAAAAGATTTAGAAAAATGTGGATGTGGTGGACATAATCACGATGAAGGACATGAATGTAATTGCGGAAATGACCATGATCACGATCATGAGTGCGGATGTGGATGCAATGATGAAGATGAAAACTTCGTTATAGATTTAGAAGATGAAAATGGAAATGTAGTTACATGCCCAATAATCGATGAATTTGAATACGAAAATAACTCCTACTACTTAGCTCAAAATCCAGAAGAAGATTCAGTTTATCTTTTTAGACTAGATGGAGAAGAACTTGTAGTCCCAGATGAAGAGGAATTTGATAGAGTATCTGCTTACTATCAAGATGAATTAGTAGGCGAAGAATAAATATAATTAAAAAGACTTTGGTAATTTATTACTGAAGTCTTTTGGCATATGAAATAAAATAATAAGTCCAAAGCTTAAAGCGTCCATGAATATTTTTCATTAGGTAATGAGGAAAAGTGTCATCATAGGGAATCGAGCGTCCTTCATGGGAAAATATGCTGACAGATGGACTTGTTGTATGCTGATTATGCCTTATGTTTCATATTGTTTACAATTTTATATATTAATGATATATTTTTAGTATATGACAAGAATGTATAATTGAATTTAAGGCATGTATAATAAATGATAAATTAAAATGCTTCGTAATAGTTATAAACCTGAATTACAATAAAGAAACACTAAAGTAATCTTATGTAGACAAACAAATAAAGAATTTAATTTATTACTTATAATTTTTAGAGTATATTAAACAATTATAAGTTATGAATTATATGCATTTTTAATGAGTTATTTTTATGCCTGAACTTGGAGGGAAAAGCAATGCAATTATCTAAAAAAGCGGGGAATATCAATCCATCAATTACTTTGGCAATTACAGCAAAAGCTAATGAATTAAAGAGCCAAGGTGTTGATGTAGTAAGTTTTGGGGCTGGGGAGCCAGATTTTAATACACCGGAAAATATAATTCAAGCAGCTATAAAGGCAATGCATGATGGGAAAACAAAATATACTCCAGCAGGGGGATTATTGGAGTTGAAGCAAACCATATGCAATAAATTTAAAAATGATAATAACCTAGAATATAAACCAAGTCAAATAACTATTTCAACAGGTGCTAAGCAATGTTTAGCTAATGCTTTTATGGCTGTTTTAAATCCAGGTGATGAAGTTCTGATTCCAGTTCCTTATTGGGTTAGTTATCCAGAATTAGTGAAATTGGCTGATGGGATACCGGTATTTGTAGAAACAGCAAAAGAAAATAATTATAAGTATACAATATCTGATTTGGAAAGAGCCACAACAGATAAAACAAAAGTAATCTTAATAAATAGTCCTAATAATCCAACAGGAACTATTTATCATAAAGAAGAATTACTTGAAATAGCGAACTTTGCTAAAGAACATAATTTAATAATCATATCAGATGAAATCTATGAAAAATTAATCTATGATGATGAAAAGCATATAAGTATTGCATCATTAAATGAAGATGCATATAATAGAACATTAGTGATAAATGGTGTGTCAAAGACATATTCAATGACAGGTTGGAGACTAGGTTATGTGGCAGCTAGTGAAAAAATAACTAAACTCATGACCAGTATCCAAAGCCATATGACATCAAATGTAAATACAATAGCACAATATGCTGCAATAGAAGCATTAAACGGACCAGTGGAAGATTTAAATAACATGGTGAAAGAATTTGAGAATAGAAGAAATTTCATGATAGCGAAATTAGAAAAGTTGAATGAAGTAACAATAATAAGACCTAGTGGTGCATTTTATATAATGGTAAATATATCTGCATATTTAAATACTACTTTTAAAGGTCAAGAAATAAATAATTCTGTAGATTTTGCAAAGGTATTATTAGAAGAAGAAAAAGTTGCTGTGATACCAGGAGCTGGATTTGGATTAGATGATTATATAAGATTATCCTATGCAACATCTGTGAATATAATAGAAAATGGGATAGATAGAATTTCAACATTTTTAAGCAAAATAAAATAATATAATATATATGTTTCATAAAATGAGTGAAGATTTTACTTGGAAATGGTAGGTTAAATTCATTTATAGCGCTCTCGAACACGAGGGTAGTAAACTATAAATGAAATTACCTACCATTAAATGATTTAAATGAAAAAAGTAAGAAGGTGACAATTAATTTTGAAGAAACTTGCTATATTTGATATAGATTATACTATTACAAAAAAAGAAACACTAATGGAATTATTTAAATATGTGATAATTAATGATATAAAAAATATTCGATTTGTACCAAGGGCTATATATTGTGGAATTATGTATGCACTTAAAATATATGATGAGAAAAAGGTAAAAGAAACGTTTTTAAAATTTATTGATGGGATAAATGAAAAAGACTTAGCGGTCCTAGTAAAAAAATTTTATCATGAGAAATTAAGTACAATATTGTATGAAGATGCACTTAAGATGATGAAAAGGCTCAAGAAAGAAGGGTGTGAAATATATTTAATATCTGCATCTCCTGAGTTTTATATAAATGAGTTTTATAATATAAAAGAGGTAGATAAAATAATAGGAACCAAGTTTAGTTTTGATAATGGAACTTTTGTAAGGAAAATGGATGGTGAGAACTGTAAAGGTGAGGAAAAAGTAAGAAGGCTGCAGGAAGTAATTAAGAATGAAAAAATAGAAGTTGATTTTAAAGAATCATATATGTTTTCAGATTCCTTATCTGATAAACCTTTATTAGATTTGGTTGGAAAACCATATTTAATAAATTACAAGAAAAGTCATGATATAGAAATATTAAAATGGAAATAGAAAGGATGATAAATTATGTGTGATAAAATAATATATGAAGTGTTAAGAGTAATGAACGGGAAACCAATTTTTTTGGAAAATCATCTAAAAAGAATGGAGAATTCATTTAAATTAATAAATGAGGAATTTACATTAACCTATGAAAAAATTAGCGATAGAATTAAATTATTAATAAAAAATGAGAATAAGGACAATGGAAATATTAAGATAACGTATGCAGTTAATGAAAAAACATTAAATGTATTTTTTGTAGAGCACTCATATCCATCTAAAGAAATGTATGAAAATGGAGTTGAAACAATTTTATATTTTGGAGAGAGAGAGAATCCAAATGCAAAAATAATTAATGATAATTTTAGAGAAAAGGTAAACAAAGAGATAAGAGATACGCAAGTGTATGAGGCTATATTAGTTGATAAAAACGGATATATAACTGAAGGAAGCAGATCGAACATATTTATGGTTAAGGATAATATAATTTTGACTTCGCCAGTAAAAGCTGTATTACCAGGCGTTACCAGAGGAGAGATAATAGAAATAGCAAAAAAAATGCAAATTCAAGTAGAGGAAGTAGAGTATAAATATTTGGATATTGATAAATTAGATGGAATGTTTATTTCAGGAACATCGCCTAAAGTTCTACCCATTAGAAAAGTAAATGATATTGATTTAAATCCTAATAATGATATTATTAGGAAGCTTATGAAAGAATATGATGATAAGATTGTTGCATATATTAGAAATTGTTAGAAAATGAATTATTTTACATAATACTGTAAAATAATATTGATTAATATAAATAATGGATATAAAAATAAATTATGCTGTGGTATACTAAGAGAAGAAGCATTTTTATGGAGGAGATATTTATGGGGTTGAAATTTTCTGCAGCATCTTTGGAAAATTGCATTGAAAAAGCATGTACTGAATTGGATATTTCTAAGGATGACTTAAAGTATAGGGTAACTAAAGAGGAAAGAAAATTTTTTAAAAAAGTAGTGGAAATAGAAGTAATAAATGAAGAAGAAAATAAAATAGATATTAGGGGAAAAGATATAATTACAGAAGTAGAAGAGGTGACAGAACCTTCTGGAGCAAAGGTGGAAAATGGAAAAATAATAGTAACAGAGTCTGAAAATAAAGATGAAATTATTACAATAAAGCCATGCCCAGGCATGATGTTGCTAATTAATGGACAGGAGGTTAATGGAATAACTCCGGTTACAGCAGAAGATACAGTAGAATATAAATTTGAAGAAATTGAACCAATAAGAAATGTTGATATATCTATTACGAATGATAAAATGGAAGCCTATATAACAATAAAGTATATTCCATCACATACGTATGAATTGGTAGATCAAGAATATCATAAGAATTTAGTTCTTTCAAAGAAAAAAAATAGTGATAAATATCCACCGAGGTACACGGTGACAGAGATAAGAGAATTAATAAAAAATAAAGGTATTCTATTTGGAATTATTGAAGAGGAATTAGCGGTAATATGCAGTGAATATGGAGCTGATAATGTATTAATAGCCAGAGGATTGCCTGCTAAAGATGATATTTCTGATGAAATTCAAGTATTATTTAAAGAATTAGAGGAAGTAATAGATTACGAGGACTCAAACGAGAGAGTTGATTATAGAAATAGATTTTTAATTGCAAATGCAAACATAGGAGATATTATAGGTAAAATAGTGCCTGGAAGACCTGGAGATGATGGACAGAATATATTTGGAGTACCAATAAAACGAAAAACTGCCAAAAGAGTGGTTGTAAAAATTGGTGAGGGATGTAAACTTGAAAATAATAATGTTATAGCGACTGAGGAAGGTAAACCAGCATATAGGGCTAATACATTTACCGTAAACAAGCTATACAAAGTTGATCAAGTTGATTTAAAAAGTGGAAATATAGACTTTGTTGGAAATGTTGAGATAGCTGGAGATGTTTGCGAAGCAATGGAAGTTAAGGTGGGAAATGAACTTCATGTTGGAAAGAATGTGGAATCAGCAAAAGTTAGATCTTCAGGAGAAATTATTATAAATGGAAACATATTAAATTCAACTGTAACTGCAGGCAGTGAAAATGTTGAAAGAAAGCAATATTTAGATAATTTGGTGAATTTGAAGGATATTCTAAGTGATTTAAGTGCTTCAACTGAACAAGTAAAAGCCAATAATTTGTTAGGGCAAAAGCAAGATGGTGAAATAATTAAAATATTAATAGAAAATAAATTTAAATCATTACCCAAGTTATCGCGAAGTATTTTAAATTATAATATGTCTGAAGGAGTTCAACATAGTGATCTAACTACATTTATAATAAATAAATTATTAGGCCTTGGACCATTAAAAATAAAAGACTTTAGAGAATTAACTAATTTACAAGAAATATTAAAGGAGGAAATTGAAGAAATAGAGACATTAATAGTAATTCCTACTGATATTTATTTTGCATATGCTCAAGGGGCTACCATAGAAGCTTCAGGAAGCATTTATGTTACAGGAAAGGGACAATATACATCTAACATAACAGCTTTAAATAAGATAGAGTTTACTGGTGAAAAGTCTGCCTGTAGAGGCGGTGTACTAAGTGCTGGTACTGAAATAATATTAAAGTCAGTAGGTAGCGTAGCCGGAGTTAATACTATGTTAAAAGTTCCCAAGGGTGGCCGTATTAAGGCGGATATAGCTTATAATAATACAATTTTTTGTTTTGGTGAAAAGCAAAAAATGTTAGAAGTTTCATCTAAAAATGTAGAAGTATATCTAGATAAAAATGGAGATATAACTATTGATAAATTTGTTTTATAGGAGGCTTAAATAATGGCAAGCAATGAGATTAAAATGCTGATATTTGGATTGAATGGAGAACATTATGCAACTGATATAAGGGAGGTAGAAAGAATACTTGGATATCAAGAACCAACTATTCTTCCTGATGCACCATCCTTTGTAAAAGGTGTAATAAACTATGAACAAAAAATTCTTCCAATAATAAGCTTATCAAAAAAATTTAAGTTTGGTGAAGATAAGGAAAGCGAAGAAAGAAAAATTATAGTTATAAAAAGAGAAGAAAATAAGTTTGGAATTATTGTGGAAAATGTTTATGAGGTAAGGGATATTGATAGTGAACTAATGGAGGAAGCACCACCGATAACAGCAACAATAGATAAAAAGTATATTTCAGGGTTAATAAAACTAGAAAATAACATAGTAATTTTATTAGATTTAGAGAAAATCTTATCCTTAGAGGATGAGGGGAATATTTTTTAGGGGGTAAAAATGGTAAGTGCAGAGATAAAAGTTGGAATAGCTGATTTGAATTTAGTGCTAGATCCGGGAGTCATAATGACGATAGGCTTAGGATCCTGTATAGGAATTGCCTTATATGATAAAGCACTTAAGGTTGCAGGATTAGCACACATAATGCTTCCAGATAGTACTCAATTTAAAAGTAATACAAACCCCATGAAGTTTGCAGATTTAGCTATTCCAATATTAATTGAAAAAATGGAGAAGCAGGGATGTAAAAAGAGAAACCTTACAGCAAAGATTGCTGGAGGAGCATCGATGTTTAATTTCTCTGATAAGAGCATAATAAGTGATATTGGGAAAAGAAACAGCGATGCAGTAAAGAAAACATTGAAAGATGAAGCAATTCCAATAATTGCAGAAGAAACTGGTGGAAATAAAGGAAGGACTATGGTTCTTTATGCAAGTGATGGAAAAGTAGTACTTAAAGTTGTAGGGAATGGAATTATAGAATTATAAATTTTAGAAGGAAAGGTGTGATTAGGTGGATAAAGTCAAAATTATCGTTGTTGATGACTCAGCCTTTATGAGAAAAGCAATATCAGACATGATAGAACTGGAAAATAGGTTTGAAGTTATAGCAAAGTTTAGAGATGGAAGAGAACTAATTGAAAAGGTAGATAAATACAATCCAGACCTTATCACATTAGACGTACATATGAGAGACCTCGATGGACTTGCAACTCTTAAGGAATTAAAAAGATTAGGTAAAAGTTATCCTGTTATAATGATAAGCAGTGCAACTACTGAAGGATCGGAGTTGACTTTAGAATGTTTAGATAATGGTGCTATTAGTTTTGTAACTAAACCATCAGGAAGCATTTCATTAGATATAATTAAGGTTCAGAAGAATTTGATTGAACAGATAAAAAGTATAACTACAGCTGCAAAATATAGGAAAAAGTTTAATTCTATAGATAATAGTGTAAAGCATAAGGTTACACAAGATTCTATTACTAATAATACAAATATAGAAAAAAAATTTAACTCAAAAATAGCTAAGTCAGTGTCCATACCTAAGAATAAAAAAATAGATGCAGTTGTTATAGGAGCATCTACAGGAGGACCAAGGGCACTTCAAGAAGTGCTGACTAAATTTCCAAAGAATTTAGGAGTTCCTGTTTTTGTAGTTCAACATATGCCAGAAGGATTCACAAAAGTATTTTCAGAAAGGCTGGATAAATTATGTCATATGAATGTAATTGAAGCAGCGGAAGGTATGAAAATAAAAAGTGATACTATATACATAGCCAAAGGTGGCAAACATATGACAGTTGGCTTAGATAATTTAATACACCTTAATGAAGAATCGCCTATTTGGGGAGTGAGACCAGCTGTAGATAAACTATTTGACTCTGCTATAAATGTTTATAAGGGAAATTTAATATCTGCAATTTTAACAGGAATGGGCAGAGATGGTGCGGAAGGAACAAAGAATATAAAAGATAGTGGTGGAGTAACAATATCAGAAGACAGATCAACATGTACAATTTATGGAATGCCAAAAGCTGCATTTGAAACTGGAAAAGTAGATTTTGTAGTTCCGCTATATGAAATAGCTAATAGTATAATTAACATAATAAAACAGGTGTAGGAGGAGACATGGATTTTAATGAATTTCATAAATGGGTTCATAAAGAATTGGGAATAAATTTATCAGCGTATAAACCTGAGCAGCTTAATAGAAGAATAAATAGCTTAATGACAAGGGTTGGAATAAAAACATTAGATGAATATTCTAGAGCTATAAAAAATAACTCAGAACAAAAACAAAAATTTTTGGATTTTATAACAATTAATGTGACAGAGTTTTTTAGAAATCCTGAATTATTTGCTGATTTAGAAAAACAAATTACAAGTGAATTGTTACCTAATAACCGCAATTTAAAAATTTGGAGTGCAGCTTGTTCCATAGGTTGTGAACCATATACTTTAGGAATAATATTAGATAGGATTGCGCCGAGTGGAAGACATAATATAATAGCAACTGATATAGATAACACTATACTTTCAAAGGCGAAAATTGGTGAATATACACAAAATGAAATGAAAGGTATAAAAAATACTGATTTAAGTAAATATTTTAAAATAATAGACGATAAATATTATATCGAGTCTAAAATTAAAGATATGGTAACTTTTAAAAAGCACGATTTAATATTAGATAGATATGATAATAATTTTGATTTAATTGTATGCAGAAATGTTGTGATCTATTTCAATAATGATATTAAGCAAGAAATCTATGAAAAATTTAGTAATTCATTAAAAAAGGGTGGGCTTTTATTTGTAGGAGCTACAGAAAGTATATATAATTATAGAGACTATGGATTTGAAAAAGCGTCAACCTTTATTTATAAAAAAGTATAAAGGAGGAATAAAGATGGATACATCTCAATATATGTCAATGTTTTTAGAGGAATCACTAGATAATTTGCAAACATTGAATGAGTCACTATTGGATTTAGAACAAAACCCAGAAGACACTGATAAGGTAAATGAAATATTTAGAGTTGCACATACAATTAAAGGAATGGCTGCAACTATGGGATTCACTGATCTTGCAGAACTTACTCACAAAATGGAGGATGTATTAGCTGAATTTAGAGAAGGTGAACTTAAAGTAACTCAAGATGTGGTAACAGTATTGTTTGATTGCCTTGATACATTAGAAAAAATGGTTGATAATGTACAGGAGGGATCAGACGAAAAAGTAGAGATGGAAGGAATAATGCAAGCATTAGCAGATATCAAGAATAACGGAAATAAGGCCTCAGATACTCAAGTTAAACAAGTACAAGCTAGTGAAGTTTCAGATGAAGCTGAAGTTAAGGATTTGGATTTAAATCAATACGATGCATCAGTAATTAGGCAGGCAAGAGAAAAAGGATATAATTCAATTGAAATAAAGGTTATCTTAAGTGAAAATACATTATTAAAATCAGCAAGAGCATTTTTAATTGTGAAAGACCTTGAAGATCATGGAGAAATATTAAAATCAGAACCATCAACTCAAGATATTGAAAATGAAGAATTTGATTTTGAGCTAAAATTTGTTCTAGTGACTAAAGATACAGTAGATGAAATAATAGAGGTTGTAAATGGAATATCAGAAGTTGCAAAAGTTGAAGCTTCATTGATAGAATTTGATGATTTAGAAATAGAACCTAAAGATGCAGATGTTAAAGAAGTTAAAGTTGAAGAAAAAGCTGAGGTACAAAAGGTAGAGGTACCAAAAGAAGAAGCTAAGAATGTACCAGCAAAGAAAACAGCTCCAAAGAAAGAAGTTAAGAAAGCACATCAATCTGTAAGAGTTGATTTGGAAAGAATAGATAACTTAATGAATATGGTTTCTGAACTTGTAATTTATAGGACAAGACTAGAGCAAATTGTGAATGTACATAAATCACAAGAATTAAATGAAACTTTAGAACAAGTTGGAAGGACAACATCAGATCTTCAAGATTTAGTTATGAAGATTAGAATGCTGCCATTAGATACAGTATTCAACAGATTCCCAAGAATGATAAGAGATGTATCAGTAGAGTTAAATAAAGAAATTAACTTTATTATAGAAGGTGCTGACACAGAACTTGATAGAACAGTAATTGATGAAATTGGCGAACCATTAATACATTTATTGAGAAACGCAGCAGACCATGGAATAGAATCAGCGGAAAAGAGAGTAGCTCAAGGAAAGCCGCCAGTTGGAACAATAAGACTTGTTGCATATCAAGAAGGAACAAAAGCATTAATAAAAGTTACAGATGATGGTGCTGGAATTAATGTTGAAAAGGTAAAAGCAAAAGCTGAACAAAAGGGAATAAATACTGATGGAATGTCTGATAGTGACATCAAGAACTTAATTTTTGCACAAGGTTTTAGTACTAATGATGTAGTGACAGATATTTCTGGAAGAGGCGTTGGAATGGATGTTGTTAAGACAAAAATTTCAGCACTTGGAGGTACAGTAGATGTAGTAAGTGAAGAAGGAAAAGGTTCATCATTTGTTATTAAACTTCCACTTACATTACAAATAATACAAGCTCTACTTGTAAAAGTTGGAGAAGAAACACTTGCAATATCACTAGGCTTTATAGATAGAGTAATAGATTATAAAGAAGAGAATATAAAGAGAAGTAATGGAAAAGAAGTCATTGTTTACAGAGAAAATGTAATTCCGTTAATTAGATTAAATGAAAGTTTAGATATAGAGGCTAGCGAAACTAATAAGAAATTTGTTATAATAGTAAATGTAGGTGATAAAACTATTGGATTATTAGTCGATTCATTACTTGGACAACAAGAAATAGTTATTAAGCCGCTAGGAAAAACATTAAAGAATTTAGATCAATATATTGGTGCAACTATATTAGGTAATGGATTAGTAACACTAATATTAGATATAGGTGCATTACTATAAGATTAAACTTCTTAAGAAGGATTCTACTTAACTTAGTTTAACTTATTTAAAGTTATGCTGCCAGCTTTAACTTTAAGCATATTTAGAAAAGTTAAAGCGAAAGACATGGGACAAATTTTGAAGGAGGGTTATAAGTGGAGTATTCTAATTTAAGCGCTTTACAATTAGATGCACTTAAAGAGGTCTCTAACATAGGTGCAGGAAATGCAGCAACTGCTCTTTCCATGATGATAGGGAAAAAAGTAGATATGACAGTGCCAGCAGTAAATGTGGTAAGATTAGAAGATATTGTTGAAGAAAATGGAGAGTGTGAGGTTGCTGGTACAGTTGTAAGAGTGCTTGGAGATATTGCAGGAAATATCCTCTTAGTGTTTGAAAAACCAATTGCTGAAAATATAATAATGAAATTAGTTGGAAGTAAACAGTCACCAGAAAGTGAAATGGGTAGTTCTGTATTATGCGAGATAGCAAATATAATATCAGCATCGTATATGAATTCGATAGCACAGTTAACTAATCTAGCTATCGCACCATCAGTACCAGCTACTTCGTATGATATGTTAGGTGCAATACTAACAACAACATTTATTGAATCTAATCAATATGATGAATATATATTAGATATTGAAACTGTATTTTTGGATGATGACACTGAAGAAAATATAGGGGGACATTTTTATTACATCCCTATGCCGGGATCATTAGAAAAAATATTGAAATCTATAGGAATAAATTAATTTTGGAGGGAAAAGTATATGGCTAGAGTTTTAATCGTAGACGATGCGGCATTTATGAGAATGATGATAAAGGATATTTTAGAAAAGAATGATTTTGAAATTGTAGGAGAAGCAAACAATGGAATAGTGGCTGTGGATCTTTACAAAAAAGAAAAACCGGATGTTGTTACAATGGATATAACAATGCCAGACATGGACGGGATTGAAGCAGTTAAACAGATAAAAGCGTTTGATCCAAATGCTAAGGTAATTATGTGTTCAGCAATGGGACAACAATCAATGGTTATGGACGCTATAAGAGCAGGGGCTAAAGACTTTATAGTAAAGCCATTTCAAGCTGATAGAGTTTTAGAAGCTATAAAGAAAGTTGTAGGATAGTTAAGTCAGTTAACAGTGCACAGTTTACAGTTTACAGTTAGGGGAAAAGGCCTAAGGATTTTTTGAATATAAATGAGAAAGCTTATAGCTTTCTGCCTTAATTGCCCACAGGGTATCCATAAAGGGAATTAATTGTACATCGTAAATTGTCAATTTAATCAAGTGTAAAGGAGGGTTAAGGATGCAAATAGTAGTATTTAAGTTAGGGGAAGAACATTTTGCAGTGGAAACAGAAAAGGTTCAAAGCATCAATGATACTATGGGGATTACAAAAGTTCCTAAAGCTCCAAGTTATATTAAAGGGTTAATTAATTTACGTGGAAGCATCAAGTCTCTTGTTGATATAAATTTGTTATTAGAGGTCACTCCAGGGGAACAACAAAATAACATAATTATTTTAACAGTAGAGGATGAAGAAATAGGAATATCAGTAGATGAAGTAGAAGAAGTTTTAGATATAGATGAAAAAAATATACAAAAAGTAGATAAAGATGCTAATAAAGTTCAACCATACATAAAGGGTATATTAAATTATGATGAAAAACTTCTAACAATAATAGATATTGACAAGTTATTAAATTAATTTATTGAAATGAGGGAGAAATATGGCAGATGTCTTATCGCAAAGTGAAATAGATGCCTTGTTATCTGCCCTGTCTACAGGAGAGTTAGAATCAGAAGAAGTTGGTAAAGAGGATGAAAAACACAAGATTAAACTTTATGATTTTAGAAGTCCTCAAAAATTCTCGAAAGAACATATAAGAACTCTTGAACTTATTCATGATAATTACGCGAGAATTATTTCTAATTACTTAACTGGTCAAACAAGACAAAATGTAAAAGTAAAGATAGAAACTGTAGAGCAGATTACATACGAGGAATTTATTCACTCTGTTCAAAACCCTACTATTATGACAATATTCAAAATGCCGCCGCTTGCGGGTACAATTATGCTTGAGACAAACCCTCAATTTTCTCTTCAGGTAATAGACGTATTGCTTGGAGGGAAAGGGGACAGAAAAATTGAAACAAAAGAATTTACGGATATTGATAAAAATATAATGAAGCAGATTACATCAGGAATGATAAGTAATTTAAAGTTAGCCTGGGACAGTATTTTAGAGGTTGAGCCAGAAGTTGAAGCAATTGAAACTAATCCAGCGGTAAATCAGACTATGGCACCTAATGATCCAGTGGCTTTAATTACATTTTCAGTTGAGGTGAATAAGCGCAGTACTTTTATAAATATGTGTATCCCGTATTTGAGCATAGAAAAAATATTAGATAGACTAGTTGTACAATATGCATTTAGGAATGATGATGAAGCTTTAATGGCTGAATCAAGGGGAAAATTAGAAAAGGGAATTAATAAGGTAGAATTAGATGTAGTGGCTGAATTGGGAAGGACAAACTTGACAGTAGATGACTTCTTAAAATTAACTGTAGGTGATGTAATAAAACTTGATACAAAGAGTTCATCCCCAATAAGAGTATATGTAGGAGATGAAGAGTGTTATTACGCAAAACCTGGTGTAACAGGTAAAAATATAGGCGTTATGATTTTAGATATAGCAGATAAGGAAGTGAATGGGTATGAGTAATAACTTTTTGTCACAAGAAGAAATAAATGCATTACTAGCAGGAGAAGATATGTCAGCATCTGAAGCAAAACCGGAATTAGATGTTAATGCTATTACAGAATTAGATAAAGATTTGCTTGGAGAAATCGGAAATATTTCTATGGGATCAGCTTCAACAGCATTATATCAACTTATAAATCAACAAGTAAATATAACTACACCAGTAGTGAGTGTTACAACACTCCGAGAAATAAAAGAAGGATTTGAAACTCCAAATATAGTTTTAGATATTGAGTATGTTTCTGGTATAATAGGAAGAAACATTTTAATTATAAAAATTGCAGATGGATTAGTTATATCTAACCTTATGATGGGTGGAGATGGAAATGTTCCAGAAGCTCATGAACTATCTGAAATAGAAATAAGTGCTGTATCAGAAGCTATGAATCAGATGATAGGTTCAGCAGCAACTTCTATGGCTACTATGTTTGGAAGAAAGGTTGATATATCACCGCCTACATCGAAAGTGATTACTGAGGCTAGTATGCCGATATCAGATGCAATACCAGAAGATCAGCCGATAGTAAGGGTATCATTTAAAATGACTATTGGAGATATAGTAGATAGTAATATAATGCAAATATTTCCAATAGAGACGGCAAAAAATATTGTTGCAATAATGACTGGGGAAGAGAATAGTGAAAAAGCAGCTAAAACAGAAACTGTAGAAGCTGTAAAAGAAGACAATATTATTAATAAAGGTATAAGTGAGGAATCAATTAATAATAAAGCAACTATAGAAGCTCAGCCTAGTTATGGTTATCAGTCACAATACGAAGCTCCAATGCAAAGAATGGAGCAGCCAGTTGAGGTACATTCAGCAGCATTTGAACCGTTAGTACCTCAAAGCAATGTTCCACCAATAAAAAATATAGATTTAATTTTGGATGTTCCTTTAGATATATCTGTAGTTTTAGGCAGAACTAAAAAGAGCATTCAGGACATCTTAAATTTGGGAAATGGTTCATTAATAGAATTAGATAAACTTGCAGAGGAACCTGTTGAAATATTAGTTAACGGAAAGCAGATAGCACTTGGAGAAGTTGTTGTTGTTGATGAAAACTTCGGAATAAGAATAACTAATATAGTAAGCAGTGTTGAAAGAATAAAGAGATTAAAATAAAAAAACTCACGGAAGAGAGTTTTATTTATGTATAAAAAGCATTTTCTATAAATTAAGAAAATGCTTTTTATTTTTCTAATAATAAGGCACATGAAAGAAAATAATAGACCAAAGATGCGACGCATATTTTGCGTC